>JANWYM010000259.1 GCA_025055355.1 Abditibacteriales bacterium | reverse complement strand
CACCGTAAGCGTCGCGGATGAACTGCGCCAGAAACGGATGCCAATACACTGCCATGCGCGTCGGCGTTCCTTCCTGCTATCGTCGCAGCGCGACGGGCTGCGGTGGCGGGAAGGGATGTGTTACTTCCGCCTGCCCCGCTTGCGTAAGGCTTTCCCATTCTTTCTCTCTTTTTCTTCCAGCCAGCGGCGCACCTCCTCCTCGCCGAGGAGTTCCAGCACCCGCTCCTTGCCTATCACTTCCAGCACCCGCTCCTTGCCCATCACCTCGAGCACATGCTCCTCACCCAACGCGCGGATGATGCGCTCCTCCCCCATCACCTCTACAAACTGCCGCAGTTTCTCCTCCGTCCACCCAATCTGTTCCAAGGTCAACTCCCTCATCGTCAACACCTCCATTAACGCTTCCCAATGTAGCCGCGCATAAGCCAGCAGGTATCGTTGACGTAACGCAGGATGCTCCAACAAATACTCCCCCGTCCTGCCACGTCGCCCGATCCTCAGGACCACAGTAGGAAACCAGCGTGCGCTCCCCTAACAGGTTAAACGGATACGGCAGTCGCGCCCGTCGGTCGCGTCGGATGAGCAGCAGGTCCACTCGCAGCGGCATGTCGCCCAGGCTGACCTCCTCTTCGACGATGAGGCGGTCACCGTAAGCGTCGCGGATGAACTGCGCCAGAAACGGATGCCAATACACTGCCATGCGCGTCGGCGTTCCTTCCTGCGTCAAAGGGCGGTCCGATGTTCATTGTAACACACCGTCCCCTGCCCAACAACCTCTGTCCCTTTACCGCAGCCCTAATAACTCGTCAATCTTCCTGCGCATGTCCGCACTGCGCATAAGGCTTTCCCCGACGAGGATGGCATTGACGCCCGCCGCTTCCAGCACCCGCACGTCCTCGCGGGTGTGGATGCCGCTTTCGCTGACGAGGGTGACTTCAGGCGGCACCAATGGACGCAGCCGCAGCGTCGTGTTCAAGTCCACGCTGAAGTCGCGCAGGTCGCGGTTGTTCACGCCCATCAAACGGGCACCTGCGTCCAGCGCGCGTTTGACTTCCTCCTCCTCGTGCGTCTCCACCAGCGCTGCCATGCCCAACTCCTCCGCCAACTGCAGCAACCGCGCCAACGGCTTATCCCCCAAAATGGCAACGATGAGCAAAATCGCGTCCGCCCCGAACGCCCGCGACTCGATGACCTGATACTCGTCGAACAGGAAATCCTTGCGCAGCACAGGCTTCGCGCTCACACGCCGCACATTGCCGATGAAGTCCAGATGCCCCTGAAAAAACTTCTCATCTGTCAGCACTGAAATCGCGTCGGCGGCGCTCTCATCATAAATCTGCGCGATGTCCACGGGGTCAAAGTCGGCGCGAATCACCCCCGCCGACGGCGATGCTTTCTTGATTTCCGCAACGAGCGCGATGCGGTCCTCGCGCCGCAGCGCGTCAGCGAACGGGCGTGGCGCATCCATCTTGGCGATCTCCCGCTCCAACTGCCGCAACGGGCGCCTTTGCTTCGCTTGGGCGAGTTCTAATTGTTTGGCTTCAACGATGCGGTCAAGAATCATGGGGCTATCCTACTTTTTGACTTATCTGGACTGGTAAGCAAATTCTCCCCCACCAATCCCACAACACTTCTCTATCATCACCTCAGTTCCCTGTAAACGTCTGGGAGCGGCTTTGCGGTTTCCCTTGTCACAGGTTGTCCTCCTCAGAGCCTATCCGAAACCGCGTAGCGCCGACATCCTGTCGAGTTTTTATGCAGGCTGGAAGCCTGCGCTCGCCATGACGTTTTCCTGCAGCAAGAAGGAAGGAGTTATACGGTTGTCGTCATGCCTTCTCCTCCCTCAACTTCTCCCACGAGGGCAGTGGGAAGATAATGTAAGCAACTGCGTAACCTTTGATTTTTTTCTCCAATCCTCGGATATTTCCTTTAAAATCGCCGCATCCCCAATGCATCGGGGTAGAGGGGCAATCGCCCCACGCTCAGACCTCAGCGGGGCAACGGACCGCTTGACACCCTCAGGGACCGTGTGATACGATAAGCGCACTTCCAGCCAACGATACTCACCTTCAAGGAGTTCCCTATGCTGGACGTTCCACTACAGGAAGGCGACATCGTGGCAGGCTTGGAGCCTGATGAGCATGTGAGAGTGCGCCGTGTCGCGCCGTTGGGCAGCAAGACGCTGGTGGAGGGCATCGGTGTCACATCGCGCCGCGAAATCAAGCGTCCGCTCAGTCCGGACGAACCGGCGCAACTGACGAGGGTGCGCGGGGCGGACTACACCTTTGACGGCGACGCCGAAGCGTTCCTGTTAGGCGTGGAAGCGGAGCGCATCCGCATCGCGTATCAGTTCGCCCGGGACGAGGGATTCTTCATTACCTCGGTGGACTTCATTGCCCGTCACGAAGGGTGTTTGAACGCTGCCCAAGAGGGGCAGTGGGATATGATAGTGGTGGACGAGGCGCACAAACTCTCCGCCTATGAATACGGTAGAAAGGTCGAGCGCAGCGACCGATATCAAGCCGTCGAACAACTCGCGCCCCGCACCGACCACCTCCTCTTTCTGACCGCCACCCCGCATCGCGGGCGCAAGGATACCTTCCGCCGCTTGCTCATGCTGCTGGATGAAGACCTGTTCCAGAGAGATGAGTTCATCACCCAGCGCATCCACGAAGCGGTCGCCGCCTCCGTGGCAGCGAACGAGACGTTTGCGGGCGAAGCCGCCATCAGCAGGGCGCGCAACCGCTTCTTCCTGCGCCGCCTCAAGGAAGAACTTGTGAACTGGGATAACCAGCCCCTATTCCAGCCACGCCACACCCAAACGGTCGGCTACGAACTCACGCCTGAAGAGTTGGAACTCTACCACGCAATCACCCGCTGCCTTTCAGGATGCTCGCCAACACTATCAACGCCAATTTGAACAGTGGAAGCCCGTCATCGAGAAAGTGGCTGACCTGATGATGCGAATGCGAACGACTCGTCAGGTGGAAATCGCAGCCACTGTCCACTTCGTCGCAAAGGAACTGACCCAGCGCAAGCAAGCCAAGCCCACAGAGGTTGAGGTCTTAAACGAAGCGATGAAGTGGAAGCAGAAGCGACGCCCGCCGCTTGATGAGGCAGAAGTGGCATCAGTCATTCGCAACTTAGCGGCTCTGGGCTGGCTGGACGTGGAGCCAAGCGCCGATCTGACTCTCCCGGCAGTGCGCCTACCCTCCTTGACCCCTTCGCTGGTGGTGGAGCAATCCCTCTGGAAGCGGCGCGGCTGGATGGTAGCTGTCAGACGATTGCTAACGATTACAACCCCGTCGCTTATCTTAGCCTGCGCGCGACGTGCGAGTTCCCGCAGAAGTATGGGAAACTGGGAAATTGGGAAACTGGGAAATTGGGAGATTGGGCTCTGAAGAGCAGCGGGAACTGTTGGCATCCGCAGCATGGCATACGCCTTAGCAATAACATCTTAGCGCGCGCAGCACAGCCATTTCCTGCGAAGGGAATTGCTTTGCTTCGTTCCTCGCGACCGCTCGCGCTCCTCGCAGTGATACCGGAGACCTTCGTGGCGCGCGCAGCGCATCGGTATTCGTGCCTGTCATGGCGCGCGGAGTGTAACGGGCTCTCTGCCTGTCATTCCGAGCACAGCGAAGCAACCCCCTGCGGAGGAGATTGACACAACGGAGGGGATTGCTTCGCTGCACTCGCAATGACATTTTTACGCGGCGGGGATGGCTGCGCTGCACTTGCCATGACGGGCATTCGGCGGATAGCTTCCTCCCGCTCACCATGACAGGCATTTTCGAGGGGAAGGGCAAAATGCAATAGTCAGGCGTTGCCACCGTCTGGCGCACGTCATCCTCACGCCCATTCATTTCAGGATGCTGGTTCAGGATGTGTCCACATCAGCGTTGATGAGTCAGCGTGATACTGTAACCGCGCGGGTCTGTGACAATCAACAATCAGTCCTCCTCCATCGTTTGTGAAAACGCCCGCAGCGCCTCCAACTTCTCCCGCGCTGCGCCGCTGTCGGCGGCGTGCCGCGCGCGTTCCAGCCCTTCCCGCAAATCTTTCGCCAAACCGGCGACAACAATCGCCGCCGCCGCGTTGAGCAGGGCGATGTCCCGTCGCGGACTGGGCGCCGCGCTCAGACATTCGAGAATCATCGCCGCGTTTTGCGGCGGTGCGCCGCCGCGCAAATCGGCGGGCGCGGCGCGGGCGATGCCGAAGTCTTCGGGCGCGATGGTGTAGGACAAGATGCCCTCTGGTCCGACTTCGGCGACCTGCGTTTCCCCCAGCGTGGAAATCTCGTCCAGCCCGCCCGCGCCGTGCACGACGAAGGCGCGCTCCGCGCCCAAGTTTTTGAGGACGTGCGCAATCGGTTCGACCCAACGCGCATCGAACACACCCATCACCTGCCGCGTCGCGCCCGCCGGGTTCGTGAGCGGACCGAGCAGGTTGAACACCGTGCGCACGCCAAGTTCGCTGCGCACCGGGGCGGCGTGCCGCATGGCGGGATGAAAGGTGCGGGCGAACAGGAAGCCAATGCCGATCTCGTCAATGCACCGTGCCACCTGTTCAGGTGAGAGGTTGATGTTGACGCCCAACGCCTCCAGCACGTCCGCGCTCCCGCACTGCGACGAGGCGGCGCGGTTGCCGTGCTTGGCGACCTTCACGCCCGCCCCTGCCGCGAGGAACGCCGCCGCTGTGGAGATGTTGAAGGTGTGCGACCCATCGCCGCCTGTGCCGCAGGTGTCCACGAGCGGGCGCGACCGCGCCTCCACCTTCACCGCCGCCGCGCGCATCGCCCGCGCAAAGCCCGTGATCTCCTCCACCGTCTCCCCCTTCATCCGCAAGGCAACGAGCAACGCGGCTATCTGCACCGCCGTCGCCTCACCCGCCATGATGCGCTGCATGGCGTCATGGGCTTCGGGTTCGGTGAGGGGGTGATGGTCAATTATCTTCTGTAAAGTGTCGCGCATCGTCCTCGACCTCACTTAAACAACTCTCCCACCCGACATACAAACCCCGGCACGACATCCTCGCCACTCAATTCCTCCGCTGCCGCCAGCCTGCGTTTGTTGTTGGGCGCGCGATAAACGGTCACCGTCTTCGTTTTCGGATTGACCAACCAGGCAAGGCGTGTGCCAGCTGCCAAGTATTCGGCGATTTTCTTCTCTGTCTCTTTCACGGTATCATCGGGGGACAGAATCTCAACAACGAGGTCAGGGGCAAAATAACCGAAGCCTTTGGGCGACTTACCACCGGGCAGTCGCTTCGTGCTGACGAACGAGACATCCGGTGAACGCAACTCGCCGTTCGGCATCCGATAGCCCGCGCTGGAACCGTAGACACCGCCCAACTTATGACGGTCTACGACGCTCATCAGCAGGTAAATCAACTTTGCCCCAATCAATTCGTGCTCCATGCCTGTTGGACTCATCTTCAACTCTCCATCTAAAAGTTCAACTTTGTAGCCGTCGTGCTTCAATCGCATGAGTTCTTCGTCCGTCCAGATTTTCTTTGCAACTGGTGCGATCGCCATCGCTCTCACCTCACTTCATGCCTAAAAAGTTCCCCAGCAAATCCTTCCCCACCGCCGTCAGGATGCTTTCGGGGTGGAACTGCACGCCCTCGACGAGAAACTCCTTGTGCCGCACGCCCATGATTTCGCCGTCCTCGCTTTCCGCCGTGATGTCCAGATAGGCGGGGCAGGTGACACACTCGATAGCGAGGCTGAGGTTTTGGGGATAGGCTCTAAGCGAAAATGATAGGTAGGTGATAGTGGAGGCTTTTCAATACTGCCTTGTAAAGCCGAATCCAGAGCACCTGCCGCTCAACTCGGTCGTCGCGTTCTACTTGCTGCACAGCGTGGGGCGCTTGCAATGTCGCTATACCCGTCGGAGTGCTTTGGACAATGGCGGTGAGCCACTGTGCCTCGCGCTCCTCATGGACATAGAATCGCTCATCCAAGCGTGCTGTGTCTACTCCAATGTGCTGATTGAGCCGTTCCAACTCGCGCTTGAGTGCTGGTGTGCTGCCGACATCCAGCGCATTCGGCAACGTGAACGGATGAGGAAACTCGACAGGCAAATAGTAGCCCTCGTTGTCGCCATGCAGAATGAGATGCGCGAACTGTGTGTCCGTCTCGCCCCGTAGAATCTTGCGCAGACTCTTGCGCTCAACCTTAGCAGCAAACTTTTTCAAGTCCCACAAAGCGCCGTAGGGACCGAACCAAATCTCAAACTTGGGTTTCTGTCCCTTCCGTAGAGGGGGGTCATGATAGGGTTCACCCCCTTGCCGGGCGATGTGCGCGTTGATATCGTCCAACATC
>JANWYM010000258.1 GCA_025055355.1 Abditibacteriales bacterium | reverse complement strand
CAGACGCCCACAAGAGGCTATGCTACAAGGTTGTCGGACATGACAGATAAAGAGTTAAACACATTACTGCGAGAAGTCCTGCGTGAGGACAGGGGGACGGACTGTCCTTCCACCGATGACCTGTGGGACTTCGTCGCAAAGACGCTCTCGGAGGAAGAGACGGCGCGGGTCCATGCGCACATCGCGGCGTGCAGCCGCTGCGCGCGGGACGTGGGACGGTTCTATCGCGGGTTGAAGCATTTGGAGACCAGACGGGACGCGATTCAGCAGCACATTGATTCAGTGATTGCATCTGCGCCGCCGAAGCGTTCGCGGTGGTTGGGCTGGCTGAAATTGTTTCATGCTCCTTCTGTCCGCTGGGGGTTGGCTGCGGCAACGGTTGTGTTGATTATTGCGTTGATGTGGAAACTCAGAAGTGCGCCACGTTCAGAGATGATGGTCAAGAAAGACAGCGCGCCGCCGAAGTCCGCGCCTCAAATCGTCCAAGACCCCGACAAAGTCCCTGATAAAGACCAGCTGCCGCCCCAGAAACCTCAACCGCCGCAGCCTCCACCACAGCAGCGCCCGCCGCAGAAGAAGCGGCGGAGCGGTTTGTTGGCCAGGGATGACATGAAACCGACCAAAGCCGAAGCGCGCTTTTTGGCGATGGCGGCGTCGCTCAAGATGACGATGCGCAGCGGCGGGGATGCGGGCGGATTGCTCAGGGCTGCCCAGCCTCATCTGACGATTGTTCTCTCTCAAACGCCTGAACTGGTGGCAGAGGTGACGGACATCACGGGACCGTTCACCTTTACGGTGAATGAACTCCTCAAGATGGACGGGGGCGCGCCCCTCCTCAAAGAAGAGCCTGTTATCACGGCAACGACGGACACACCCTCCCTGACCCTGACGAAGAAGTTGGAGCGCGGCAAAATCTATATTTGGCAAGTGCGCGCGGGGGAGGGCGAAGAGACCAAGACGTCGAGCGCCATGTTCATGGTGGCAGAGCACAGCACAGCGGACGCCGCGAAGAAGTATATGAATACACCGCTGAAGTTGGCGGAGTTTTACAAGCAGCATGGACTCTATCTCGATGCGCAAACCACCTTGGAGGCATGGTTGGCAAAACGTCCTGCCGACGCCAAAGCCCAGAGGTTGAAGAGGGAACTCGAGAGGGTTTTGAACCCTAAAGTTCCCTCGACCCCATCCCCATAAAATTCATAGCACAAAGCAGGGACAGAGGCTCTGCCCTACGTCCTTCCTCACGACTGCCTCTTCAAGGTAGAATTGACGGTTTACAAGTAGAGGCGACTGGCTGCCCGATATGGGGCTGGCAGGGACGCACCGACCCTCCTTGTCCATCCCCATACTACGCTCCTCAAGCAATTCCTTGACTGTCTGAACGTCCTTCAACGATATGGAACATGCTCCACAGAAACGGCGTCTGAAAGGGCGTCGGAACGTTCAAACTATGTTGCTGGAGGGCTTTTATTGGCACGTGAATCGAAAGTTTGGCAGCGAACGGAACCAGAGCGCGCGGTGTTAGTGAAGTTAGTGACGACGGCGCGACAGGACGGGCATGTCGTCACGGACGAAGAGGCTAAGGCGAGTCTGGACGAGTTGGCGGCGTTGGCGGATACGGCGGGGGCGGTGGTGGTGGAGCGCGTGGTGCAGCGGCGCGGCGAGATCCATCCCGCCACTTACATCGGCAAGGGCAAGGTGCGGGAACTCGCGCAGATCTGCGCGATGACGGGCGCCGACCTCATTATCTTCGACCACGAACTCAGCCCGGCGCAGGTGCGCAACGTGGAGAACGAGACGCAGGCGCGAGTGATTGACCGCACAGAGTTAATTCTCGACATCTTCGCCCGCCGCGCCCGCACGCGGCAGGCGAAATTGCAGGTGGAGTTGGCGCAATTGCGCTA
Organism: Abditibacteriales bacterium; assembly: GCA_025055355.1. GTDB lineage: Bacteria > Armatimonadota > Abditibacteriia > Abditibacteriales > JANWYM01 > JANWYM01. The sequence continues at coordinate 4,424 of JANWYM010000258.1, read as the reverse complement.
CGAACTGCCGCGTCTGCGGCACCTGTGGACGCACCTGGAGCGGCAACGGGGTGGCATCGGGCTGCGCGGTCCGGGCGAGCAGCAGTTAGAAGCCGACCGCCGCCGCGCTCAGCAGCGCATCCGCGCGCTGGAGGAGGAGTTGAAGAGAATCGCCCAGCGCAAGGAGCAGCAGATGCGCGGGCGGGTGATGATGACCACCATTGCCTTGGTCGGTTACACCAACGTCGGCAAAAGCGCGCTGATGAACGCGCTGACTGGGGCGGCGGTGTTTACCGAGAATCGCCTGTTCGCTACGCTGGATGCCACCACGCGCGTTTTGCGTCTGCCGGATGGTCACGAAGTTCTTCTAACCGACACCGTTGGTTTCATTAAGAACTTACCTCACCATCTCGTCGCCTCGTTCCATGCTACGTTAGAAGAAGTCCGCGCCGCCGACCTGCTGCTGCACGTCGTCGACGTCACGCACCCCGACGCCGCCCAGCAGATGAAAGCTGTCAACGGCGTGCTGAAGGAACTCAACTGCCACGAGAAACCGCAGTTGCTCGTGCTCAACAAGTGCGACCTGCTGCCCGCCCCGCTGCCGCCAGAAGAGATTCGCCGCACCTTCGGCGAGGGCATTTTAACCTCCGCCCTTACGGGGCAAGGGCTCTCTGACCTGCGCGAGCGGATGATGCTTCTGGTGCGTCAGTGGCAGGTGCCCGTTGAGGTGGAGATCCCCGTCACCGATGGGAGAACGCTGGGGGAGATCGGACGGCACGGGACGATTGTGCGCCAGCAGGTGGAGGGCGACCGCCTGCGCGTGCGCGCGCTGCTGGACCGCCGTTTTGCGCCCCGCGTCGCGCCGCTTCAGGTTGCGAAAAAAATTGATGAGAAGTAATTCCCTCTCGATCTTGTCAGACACGGGAACTTCTGTTACAATTTGAATCGCTCTGTGGTGGATGCGAGATTTCAGTGAGAGAGGAGAGGTTGTTTATGGCAATGCGACAGAAGTTACCACGTCGTCAGAAGGAGGTCCTGGAGCATATCGTCAAGTTCATGAACGAACGCGGCTATCCCCCCTCCACGCGGGACTTGTGCGAGATGTTGGGGGTGACCTCCAGTTCCACGATTCACACTCACCTGCAGGGGCTGATTGCGCGGGGGCTGATTAACAAACCGCGCTACCGGAGCCGCTCCATCACACTTCCCCCAAAACTGTCCCAAGTCGCCCTCAAGAAGGAGTTGGTCAACGTCCCGCTCGTGGGGAAGGTGCAGCCCGGCACCGAGCCGACCGCTTTGGATAACCTCGATGACCAGTTTCCTCTGCCGGCGCAACTGGTGGGCGGTAAGGAAGCCCTCATGGTGCGCGCTGGCGATGAGAGCATGGTGGCATTAGGCATTCAAAAAGGGGACCTCGCAATCATCCGCCCGCAGGCGACCGCGCGGACGGGCGATCTGGTCGCCGCGGTGGTGGATGACATCCCCGTGGTTCGTCGTTACCGCAAGGAGAAGAAAGAGGCTTATCTCGATTCGGCGAACGGGCAGTCCATTGATGCCAAAGGCGCCACCCTGCTGGGCAAGGTCGTCGGCATCATCCGCAAGTTGGCGTAACTTCTAACGTTAGCACGTTGACAGGTTGGCAACCTGTCAACGTGCTAACGTGCGAACCTGCTAACGTCCTCCTGTGCTTTCTTGGGGCAGCAGTTTGACCACCACGACCGTGACGTCATCTAAGTGGCGCGAACGCTCGAAGGAGTTGACAGCGCGCACGATGGTTTCAGCGATGCCTTGAGCGGACGCGTCGCGGTGTTGCGCGACGATGGCGCACAGTCGTTCCTCGCCGAACTCCTCATGCTGGGGGCTGCGCGCCTCCACGACACCGTCCGTGTAGAAAACCAATACATCGCCCGCCTGCAAGGTCCACGTTGTGCTTTGATAGGGTTGGTAGCGGGGGTCGTTGGGATGGAAAAGCCCCAGCATGGGAGCGTCAGCGCGTAGCCCTTGCAAGACGCCGTCGCCGGACAGCCGTAGCAGGGGCGGATGTCCCGCGTTACACAACGTCAGACAGCGCCTTTTGACGTCGACCACAGCATAGGCGAGCGTGACGGGCATGTCGGGATACAGGGCGTCGTAGAGCAGAGCGTTGAGATGGCTGACGACTTGCTCGGGCGGTAAGTGCTGGGTGACCAGCCCGTGCAGCGCATATTTCAGCATGGGCAGGCGGCTCTGGGCGCTGAGACTTTTCCCCATCACGTCCGCAATGCAGATGGCGACTTTGTCCTCTTCCAGCACAAACACGTCGTAGTAGTCGCCACCGCCGGCTTGACGCGAGGTGCGCTCTTTCGCGCCGATGTCCAGCCCCGCTACCTGGGGCAGCGTCTGGGGGATGAGCAACTTCTGAACGCCCCGCGAAATCTCGACCTCTCTTTGCAGGTTGCTGCGAATCCGCTGCTCCTCAGCGCGGCGACGGCGCTCGGCTTCCTGCGCCTGCGCGAGGTAACCGACCGACAACGCGACGAGGAATAGAAACGGCACGTGAATGCCCAGGCTGACGCGGAGGACGTCGGGGACCTCCTCGCTGCCGGTGAAACAGGCGAAGGTGTATGAAAAAGTTGACAGCGCGGCGACGAGCAACGCGCCCGACACCCCAAACCACAGGGCGGCGACGATAGTGATGAGGTAGTAAAGCGGGAACAGTTCCGATTTCGACTCGGCGCCCGTGAACGACACCCACAGGGTGGCGAGGGCGAGGTCAATGGCGAGCATGCCCGGACGCCGAGTGAGCGGCAGACGCAGGCGGCGGTAGGCGGCATAGCCGATGCCGATGTTGAAGATCAAGACCGCTAAACATACCAAAAGAAACGGGCGGTCGCGCAAGTCATAACCCGGATCGCGCAGCATTTGCGGCGACAGCAGAGCCAGCAGCACCGTCAGCGTCCGCACGAGCGAAACAGCGACTTCCGTGTCGTATTCGTAAGCGTCATCTTCGGGGCGTGGGTCAGGTTGTCGCAGACGGGACTCGTTCACGCCGATATATTCGCCGCAGCGAGTCTGACTCCTCGCCGTCACCGCGCAGCATCGCTGACCGCCGTCGGACGCGCTCTCGCCAACCCCTTGACTTCCAGCGTCGTCACCCGCTTCGTGGTGAGGTCCACGACGCGAATGAGGTGGTTGTTCGTATCGGCGACGTAGAGTTTGCCATGGGCAACGCTCAATCCGCTGGGCTCGAAGAAAAGCGGCGTGTCGCCATCGGCATAGCCAGCTTTGCCGGTGCCGACGAAGGTCGTTGCCCGGCGCGTGGTGGGGTCTACGCGCTTGATTTTGTGGTTGTAAGTGTCAGCGACGTAGAGCACACCGTCGTGATAAGTGATGCCGATGGGATGCTGGAAACGCGCTTTGTCGGCGACACCGTCAATGTCGCCGAAGTCGAAAAGCGTATTCGTGCCCGGTCCGACGAGGGTCTGCACCCGTCCGTTGGGGTCGAGGTCCACGGCGCGCACGGAACTGGATTCGCTGTCGGCGAAGTAGAGCCTTTTGCCATCGGTGGTGAGACCGCTGGGCTGCGCCAACGCCGCGTCCATCAATGGGCCATCAATGAGCGCCTCGCGTCCACTGCCCGCGTAGGGACGCACATATCCTGTGCTGAGGTTCATCGCCCACAATTGATGGAAACCCGCCATGGCAATATAAAGCGTCCCCTGGTGGAGAACCAGGTCCCACGGGGAACTGAGCGGCGTCTCTTTGGCTTTCCCTCCAAAGCCCCCGTAGTCCCGCGATTGCCTGCCCGTGCCGGCAATCGTCTCCACCGTGCGCTTGTTCAGGTCGGCTTTGCGGATGCTGTGGTTTTCGGTGTCGGCGATATAAAGTATGTTACCATCCAGCGCGACGCCCTGCGGATGATTCAACTTCGCCTGGTCAAACGCGCCGTCGGCAAATCCCTCCGCGCCGCTGCCGATGACGGCTTGCACGCTGCCGTCACGGAGCGAGACAACCACGATGCGGTTGTTGTTCGTGTCGGAGATGATGAGCCGCCCGCTTGCCTCATCCGCCAGCACTTTGCCGGGGAAGGAAAGCAGCGACGGTGGCATGGCGTGCTTTTCCAACTTGAACGCTATCGGCGTGCGGTCAATCGCTTTATCTTTGTCGAACGTCTCCACGATGCGCGCCACCACGCGGTCGAGGTCCTCAAAATCCGCCTCGCCTGCGTGCATCCCGATAATTTTGCCGCGCGGGTCAATAAACACCAGCGTTGGCCACGCCCGCACCCCATACTGATTCCAGATCACGAACCCCTTGTCGTTGACGACGGGATGCTCAATGTTGTGGCGCAGCACGGCTTGGCGCACGTTCTCGGTTTCCCGCTCCGTCGTAAACTTCGCGGAATGAACGCCGATGACGACGAGTTCCCTTTTGTATTTGTGCTCCAACTTCCGCAACTGCGGAAT
>JANWYM010000257.1 GCA_025055355.1 Abditibacteriales bacterium | reverse complement strand
CGGGCGCAGCGGAGCAGTTTCCCTCCCTGTCATTGCGAGCGCAGCGAAGCAATCTCCCCGCTCCAGCAATCCCCGCTGGCGGGGATTGCTTCGCTCTGCCCCCAATGACCAGCATTCTCGAAGGAGGAGGCAAAACGCAAAAGTTTAGACAAGAGTCATCCCATTGCACCGAGAGACCCCAACTTGTTTGAGGACAGGACGCCCCTGAACCCCAACGAGCGGGGGACGCTGCACCCAATCACATGACTTTTAGGTCAGTGGTCAGCGATCATCTTCAATCTAATCATACTCTTTTCTGCGATTTCCCGAAAGACGGGGGCGCATACTTGAGAGCCGTAGTAAGAACCCTTCGGCTCATCGGCGACAACAAGAATTGCCAGTTCCGGTCGGCGAGCGGGGAGAAATCCGACAAACGAAGAGACGTAGGCGCTACCCGAATAGGTCTTGGCGCCCTTCGTCACTTTCTGCGCCGTGCCGGTTTTGCCCGCGACCTCGTAGCCGGGCACCGCCCCCGGCTTGCCCGTGCCTTCCTTAACACAGCGCACCATGAACGACGTGACCGCCCGCGCTGTCGAACGTGCAATCACGCGGCGCACGACTTGCGGGCGATGACGCAGGATGACATCGCCCTCGCTGGTGCGGATTTCGCGGACGAGGTAAGGCTTCATCAGCACGCCCTCGTTCGCGATCGCGCAGACAGCCGTGAGCAACTGCATGGGCGTCACCATCACCGCCTGCCCGAACGATATGTTGGCGAGGTGGGCTGGGTCTTTGCGCTCAATCCGTGCCGGGACGATGCCACGCGCTTCGCGGCACCGCCCTCGGCCGTCCTTGCGTTCGCCGAAGACGCCGGTGGGCTTGCCAAAACCGAAGTTACGGATGTAATCCAGAAAACTATCCCCGCCCATTTCCTGCGCGAAGCGGCAGATGACGAGGTTGCAGGAGTCTTTGATGGCATCGCTCAATCCCCCGATGCCATGTCCCCGACGCTTCAGCCAGTAAATCCAGCAGCGAATCGAATGTTTGCCGACCTGCCGCACGCCCTCGCAGTTGTAACGCGCCACATCCCACGTCGGCACCCGCTCCACCGCTGCTGCTGCGGTGATGAGTTTGAACGTGCTGCCCGGCTCGTAGGCGAAGCGCGTGGCGTAGTTAATCGTCCGCCCCGCGCTTACGTCCTGCACCGTGACACGATTGGGGTCGAAGTCTGGCTTGGTGGTCATCGCCAGCACCTCCCCCGTGCGCGGGCGCATGACGAGAGCGCACATCCAGTTAGGACGATATTTGCGCTGGGCCACCTCGACGGCGCGTTCCGCGATGAGTTGGATGCCATCGTCAATGGTCAGCACGATGTCATGCCCATCAACAGGAGGGATAACTTCGTGCCACTCGCCCGGAATAGCGCGCTTTTTGGCGTCGCGCTTGGCGATCTCTTTTCCAGCCACGCCGCCCAACTCCTCATCATAGCCGGATTCCAAACCGGCAACGCCAGCCCCGGCGTCGTTGAGGTAGCCGAGGAGTTGCGCGGCGAACTGGCGCAGGGGATAGTATCGGAGATGACGTTCTCTCAGTTCAATACCGTAAAGTGGCGGTAGAGTTTTCCTATCCTTTGGAGTTAGCAACCCTCTGATGTTAGCCGCGACCGCTTCAGGGACGGCTTCCTTGAGCATCACGTAATGGTTCTTCTCCCACGCCCGCGTGCGGGGATTCCATCGCTGAGTTTTAGATAATTTCTTGAGAATCTCGTCTTTGGGAAGGCCCAGGAGTGCCGCGAGTTGCACCGCCGCTTGGGCGCGGTTCGGCACAGCAGGAGGGTTAGCGGTGACATCGAAGCGGTCTATGGTAAGGGCAAGAGGCACACCCGCGCGGGAGAGGATAGCGCCCCGCCGGGGGAGGATGTCGCGCTCGTCGAGGGCGTTGCTTTGCTTCTCCCGGGCGGGCGCGATCGCCTGCAACTGCACCAGCCGCCCCACCAGCCCGGCGATGCAGACCAGCCAGAAGGCGAGAACGAAAACCGTCCGTTTTTTGGTTGTTTTCTGAACGCCCATGGTGCTCGTGCTGCGATGGAAAGTGCGATGTTCTGCAGGCGGCTACGTTCGGCTTGGCGTCGTCCTCCCCCGCACCGCTGGCGCGACGGCGCGACGCCACCGGTGCGGCGGGAGGGTCAGGTCATCAATCTCGTGCCGTTCCACACGCTTACGGCGGTGCTGGACGGCTAAGCGTTCGAGAGCGACCGCTGCCGTCAGCTGACTCACACGCGACTGGACTTGGCTGATTTCTTTCTGCGTCCTGAGGATTTCCTTCTCCAACCGGTCCACGTGGTAACCCGTCCATAAAATGCTGGCATGCAGGGATGCCAGCACCAACCCCAGCAACACCACCGTCGAGAACATCAGGATGTTCTCGGTGACGTTGCTCAGGGGTTGATGACGCCTGCGCGGAAACGACTCCAACGTCGACGCGGGAATGGGAGAGGACAAGTCGGTTTCTACGATGTGTTCAGCCACTGCCACCAAAATCACCAACCTTCTAAGGGGGGATAAGTTGCTACCTTGTCCCCCTTGAGATGCGGACTTATGATGAGTGGGCGCAGCAAGCAAGTCCCAGTCTGTGCGGCTTGGGATTTGCTTCCTGTGTCGGCGACGCTAATTCCGCTTTACTTTTTTGTGCGACTTGTGTATACTGAAACCGAGAGTGCCGAAGAATCATAAACAGAGCCAACCTATCGGAGACGCTCTAAAGCCCGCAGTTTAGCGCTGCGCGCGCGCGGGTTCTGGCGTGCTTCAGAGGCGGAAGGCACCAGAGGTTTCTTCGTCAGGATCCTAAAAAGGGCGAGAGGTGGCACGGAGTCGTGCGATGGGACTTCAGGACGGGGCTTCAAACCTCCGAAGTCTGCCAGAGTGCGAAAGGTCTGCTTCACTGTCCTGTCCTCGTGGCTGCTGTAGGTGAGAACGACCAATCTTCCCCCTACGGCTAAAACTTTGGCTGCCACAAGGACGCCGTTGCGTAGTGCGTCAAGTTCTTCGTTCACTGCTGCGCGGAGCGCCGCAAAGGTCTTCGTCGCGGGATGTCTCTTTTGCGGTCTCCGGGGGGCTGGGACAGCTGCGGCGACGATGTGGGCGAGCGTTACGGTGTCTGTGATGGGTCGTTGTGCCACGATGGCGGCTGCGATCTTCCGTGCCCACCTCTCATCGGTAAAGTGGCGGATGAGATCCGCCAACTCAACCTGCGACAGTCGGTTGACTAAATCGGCTGCGGTCAACGGTTGGCTCTGGTCATAGCGCATATCTAAAGGTCCAGCGACGCGGAAACTGAACCCACGCTCTGGGTCGTCAACCTGCCATAAAGACATTCCGGCATCTATTAAACAGCCATCGACCTCAGTGATGCCTAAGTTTTCAAGGTGCTCGGGTAACTGGCGATAATCGCCCTGTCGAAACTGGACGCGATGGCGATAGGCGTAAAGTCGCTCTTTGGCAACCTCGAGGGAGCGGGCGTCGCGGTCAAGGCAAATTAACCGCGCTTGCGGTGCCGCCTCCAAAATAGCGAGACTGTGACCGCCCGTGCCGGTCGTGCAATCCACGAAGGTTCCGTCGGGGCGCTCGCGGCAGCCCAGATGGCTTAGGACCTCTTCAACCATGGCGGGAGGGTGCAAACGAGCCATACCCTATCCCTGCTCCGTCGCAGCCGCCCGCAGCAAGGCGGCTTGCTTCTTACGAACTTCTTCGTGGTCCAGCCGGGCGACCATCTGCGCTTCATACTTCTCTTTCGCCCACATCACCGCATGGTCAATAACGCCGACGGTCACGACATCCTTCTGCAGTTGCGCCCGCTCTCGCAGAACCTCATTGATGGGGATGCGCCAACTGGGGTTCTCCACGATGACTTCATCGGCAAAAGAGACAATCCGCTCCACAGCCGCCGCGATGGCGTCGTCATGGCTGTTCTCCGCCATCATCCGCTGGCAGTGTTGCAACACCTTCTGCCACATCGCGTCCGAATACAGGGCGATATTGTTATTACTGTCAAGGGTCATCCAGAAGTGTTCAGTCAAAGCGTCCCGAAGTTTCGCAGGGATGGTGACACGAGATTTCTCGTCTAAACTGTGCAGGAACGTGCCTGACATCAGTCGCGCCCCTGTTGCACTTGGAAATCTCTCTTGGGGCGGCAGCATCGAGAATCTGTCACCTCCCGTCCCTGTGAGTCACTTTACGTCACAACGATTATAACATGGATAAAACATACCGTCAACAACTTTTTGAAGGTTTGAGCGCAAAAAATTATTAATTGCCCCACAAGTTTTAGAGCAAAACTTATACAACTTGTTGAAAAGAACTCCCCTGACGGGGCAGAACCAGCAAAAAAGCGCTGACCGCAAAGGTCAGAATGACGCCAGAGGACGGTTTCCGTCACCCGCCAAGGTTTTGATTCTTCAGGCACACATCGCCCCTTGGCGTCCCACCGAGTCCGCCCTTGTCCGTCGCGCCGTGGCAGAATGAATGACAAAGATGAATTACCACCGACCCAAAATCCTGATACCACTCACCCTCTCCCAAACCTCCTGATGGGCGTGGGCTTCTGACCTCGACCCCAGCTTAGTCCCAAACCTCCCAAATAGTAGGACAAGCCTTCGTAGCGCAGACTTCCAGCTTGCATAAAATGCCGACAGAACGTCAGCGCTACCCAGTTTTCGGATAGGCTCTTAGCACGCCTACCCAAAAATCCCCACCTGCGAAAAATAAATTTTTTCAAAACCCCTTGCAAACGCCCCATCCCGTGCTATAATTAAAAGCGAACCCCAAGAAGTTGGACCGGGGCAGTCGGATGCCTAAGGCTGAAACGCGGACCCGAAGCCGCCAGGCGGAGGGGCAGCGGAGAAGCCGAAGGCAACCGAGAGGTCTCTGAAAGCCAACTGCGGACTCTTCGGAGAGGGCAAGCGGCTGTGTTCCACCGAGCAATCGGTGAGTTTCTTCAGTGCGCGCCGTCGAAGAAGGGGTTGAGGCAGTGGGACTTCAGATACCGCTTGGACAGCGCGGTTGCTGGAACCGAGTTGTTTCCGATGCCGCGAGGTATCGGGACGATGAGGGGAAGGTGACAGAGCGGGTTCAGGTTGGGAAAACTCTCGGAGACCGACGGAGGGCTGTGGCCTTTCTCTTGGAAGGGTGTGTTTCTGTGTCGCAAGACGCAGAGACCTCCACCGTGGACGAGAGCGAGGTGGCAGTCAGCCTGAGGGAACCGATTGCAACTGGAAAGGCTACTTGGGGTTCATTGTTTTCATGCCCACCCTCCTCTCTGACTTCGCCAACGGTTGAGTATGTGACAAGTTTTTTCTGCGCCGCATGACGACTGCAAGCCATCGGTCGGGCTATTTGTCCTCCAATCTACTAAGCGCATTCAACCTCTTTTTCCCCATCCCATACGGAAGCCTAATCGCTCAACATAACGACGATATTGCAGATGAGTCGGTTGTTTAGGTAAGGGGATTTGCGCCAATAGGAGCCTCTGACCTCAATACTGTTGCTGCCTTCGCTCCCCTAAGCGCAACATTCGACGGAACTTTCAAGGTTCGTTCGATCTCGGAATGCCAGCAGGCATCATCTGAGCGCCGGCAGTGGCGCAGGCGCACTCAGCCGGTCGGGGCGGGCGATGTCAACGTCAACAGGCATTGACACGTCAGAGGGCAGGTGTCAATATTCAACACGCTCAAGGCGAACGGACTAATTGCTGGACAGCCGAGGCGTCGCTTCGGACTTGGGCGGTTCCAGTGGTTCCATCACCGCCCGTTGCTTCACCTCCGCGCAGGGCAATTCAACAGGTCATTCAAAGTCACAGCCAGCGGCAAACAGACATCCCAGGCGCCTGGAGAAATGATCCGGCGCGGCAACGGAAAAGCAGATGAAGGAGGCAGGAGTTATCCATTGACCATCGCGATGTTTCCCCTCCCCCGACCCCTTCCCTCAAGGGGAGGGGAGTCACGGAGCGGCTCTCAGGGGGGGGCTTGTTGCCCTAACTTCATTTCATCACGGCAATGCCGGGGAGAACTCCCCTCCCCTTGGGGGAGGGGTCGGGGGAGGGGAAAGATTGTGATGGCAACCGCGAGACCTTTAGGAGGTTCACCCTATGGCGGATTTGAAACCGGGGGACCGAGTGAGTATTTCTTCCTTCCCAGAACCAGCGGAGGTTTTCTCCTTTGAGCGGACGGCTTCACAGGTTCGGCTGGGCATCATTTTGCTCCAGTCAAAGCGGGCGGAGCGGCTGGTCCTCTCTTTGGAGGAGTTTGAGCAAAGAGTGAAGCGGCTACCGTCTCTTTGGGACGACTTAGACACCTATGCCCTGCCCC
>JANWYM010000256.1 GCA_025055355.1 Abditibacteriales bacterium | reverse complement strand
GGCTGCTATGCGGGATGATTCTTCCCCAGTGATTCTGGTGGACCACGCCGCTTGCATCCTCTGCGACCGCTGCCTCCGTGCCTGCGACGATGTGCAGTGCAATGAGGTGATCGGCAGGATGGGCAAAGGGTTCTTCACCCGCATTGCCTTCGATGATGACCGACCGATGGGGCAGTCTACCTGCGTCAGTTGCGGCGAGTGCGCCAGCGTGTGTCCGACAGGGGCGTTGATTGATAAACCGTTGAACGTGCCGGCGTGCCAGCCTGCCAACGCGCCGACGTCGCTGGTGGATTCCGTCTGCCCCTACTGCGGCGTCGGCTGCGGTATCACATATCACGTTCAGAGCAACACCATCCTCCGCGTCACGGGGCGGCGCGAGACCCACACCGAGGGGCGGCTGTGTGTCAAAGGGCGCTACGGTTGGGACTACACGCATCACCCGCAGCGGCTCACCGTGCCGCTTATCCGCAAGCCCACGCATTACCCCAAACAACCGCTGTCGGCGGACTTCCCCAGTTACGAAGAGTTCCGCGCCTCCTTGCGCTCGCCAGAGTGGAACGAAAGAATTCGGGAGGTGTTCCGCGAGGCAACGTGGGAGGAGGCGCTGGACATGGCGGCGCGGCGGTTCATGGCAATCAAACACGCGCACGGTTCCCAAGCCTTAGCGGGGTTCGGTTCCGCCAAAGTCACCAACGAGGAAGCCTACCTCTTCCAGAAGCTCATCCGTCAGGTTTTCGGCACGAACAACGTGGACCACTGCACGCGCTTGTGTCATGCCTCCTCCGTCGCCGCGCTGATGGAGGGCATCGGGAGCGGAGCGGTGTCCAACATCTTTCAAGAGGCGCTGGAAAGCGACTGTATTTTGTGTATCGGCACCAACACCACTGAGAACCATCCCGTCGCTGCGACTTACTTCAAACAGGCAGCGAAGCGCGGGGTGAAACTCATCGTGCTGGACCCGCGCCGCCCCGCGCTGGCGAATCACGCTTGGCGCTACGTGCGCTTCAAGCCCGGCACCGACGTCGCCTTGCTCAACGGCATGATGCACGTCCTCATCCGTGAAGGGCTGATTGACCGACAATACATCGCTCAGCATACTGAAAACTTCGGCGCGCTCAAAGCGACGGTCAGGCATTACACGCCGGAGTTCGTGGAAAGAGTGACGGGGGTGCCGAGAAATGTGCTTGAAGAGATCGCTTGCACCTACGGACGGGCGAAGAACGCGATGATCTTCTGGGGCATGGGCATCAGCCAACACACGACGGGCACCGACAACGCCCGCTGCCTCATCGCGCTCTGCCTGATGACGGGACACATCGGGCGGCGCGGCAACGGCTTGCATCCGCTGCGCGGGCAGAACAACGTGCAAGGTGCAAGCGACGTGGGGTTGATTCCGATGGTTTATCCGGGCTACCAGTCCGTCGAAGACCCCGCTGTGCGCGCCAAGTTTGAACAAGCGTGGGGCGTGCCGCTCGACCCGCAGCGCGGCTTGACCGTCGTGGAAATCACGAACGCCGCCCTCAGCGGCGACATCAAGGCGATGTTGATGATGGGCGAGAACCCGTTCCTCTCCGACCCGAACGTGAACAAAGTCCGCAAGGCGCTGCAGGCCTTAGAGTTCCTCTGCGTGCAGGACATCTTCCTCACCGAGACCGCTGAGTTCGCTGACGTGATTCTCCCCGCGGCTACCGCCGCCGAGAAGGAGGGCACTTACGTCAACACCAACCGCATGGTGCAACTCGGACGCAAAGCCCTCGAGCCGCCCGGTCAGGCGCGCGAGGACTGGCGGATCCTCGTGGCGCTGGCTAACCGAATGATTGCGGTCGAGAAGGAACTCTGGGGAACTGACGGCGAGGAGTCCCCTTCCGTCCCTATCGCCCCGTGGCGTTATACTTCGCCCGAGGACATCTGGCGCGAAATCGTCTCCCTGACGCCGATTTTCGACGGCATAACCTACGACGCGTTGCAGCAGCGCGCGGTCATCTGGCCGCACGACGAGCCAGTGATTTTCACCGATGGTTTCCCGCGTCCGGGCGGCAAGGGGAAGTTCGTGCCCGCTGAGTGGCTGCCGGCGAAGGAACTGCCCGATGAGGAGTATCCGTTTGTGCTCAACACGGGTCGCGTGCTCTATCACTGGCACACCGGCACCATGACGCGGCGGACGCACGTGCTGGACGAACGCGCGCCCGAACCGTATGTGGAAATTCATCCCGCCGACTTGGCGGAGTTGGGGGCGCACGATGGGGAGATGGTGCGCGTCCGTTCCCGTCGCGGCAGCGTCACGCTCAAAGCCCACGCTACCCCCAAGGTCGCGCGCGGTAACGTCTTCATCCCCATGCACTTCAAGGAAGCCTGCGTCAACGTGCTGACTATTGACGCCCTCGACCCGCACGGGAAGATACCGGAGTTTAAGTTTTGCGCGGTGCGGGTGGAGCGGATATCGTAGCCCGCGACGTGAGGGGGTTGCTGGCTGGCTCTGGACCTCCCCCGACCCCTCCTTAGCAAGGAGGGGAGAGTTTTCGGAGAGGCTCTTAGAACCCGCCCTTCCCTAACAGGCGGAACTCCAGCTTGATTTCTTGGCGAGCGGAATCGTAACTGATGCCGTAGGCGACGCAGTCGAGGGTACGCAGGATGCCGAGGCGTTTGTTGCGGAACCGCTGTCGGTCGAGGTCGTAACGCAGGTCGAGGGGCAGCATCCAGTGACGGTTGAGGCGCAGGTCGACGTCGGCGCGGAGTTCCTGGGGAATGAGGATTTGGTCGAACTCAAACGGCGTGGAGCCGTGGATGTTGGTCGTGACATAACTGAGGCGTCCTTTGGCGTAACGGGGGATCATGCCCTGCACGCCGACCTCCAGTCCTAAGACGCGCATGTCCCTGTCATCGTAATCTCGCTTTTCGGCAAACAGTCGCGCGTAGAACGGAGAGGTCACGCCGGGGGCGCGGGTGTCCAGGTTGAGAGCGAGGTATTGACGGGCAGAGGACACGCCCGACGGAAACTCCCTGTAATCGCCCACGGCGGCAACGGCGTCGACGAGGAGGCGGAGACGGCTCATCGTAAGGGGAAACGGCTGCGCGCGCACCTCCAACTCCGGGCGGCGGTCGACGAGCAGGCGGGAGTTGAAGTGGTCTTCAATCCCGTCCTTCTCCTTCGCCTTGAGCGTGATGAACAGACCCACTTTCTCCCGCGTGGGCGGCGCATTCCGCGACAGAGCCGGAGCCGCGAACGTGGTGCGATAAACCAGCGACGGTCCGCCCCGAAAGCCGCGGCGCGTCGAGTAACCCACGTCCACGTTGGCGAATAAGCCCTGCCTCACGCCGGGCGCCTCTGGAGTGAGCGGGAGCGTGTAGCCCAAACGCAGCAGCAATCCGTCGTTGTTATTCAGGGAAGGTGTAGGCATCAGTTGACGGCGACGGCGGGGTTCCTTCGCAGCCCCGGGCATCAGGAAGGTGGCGCGGGGGAAAGTGAACAGTTTGCGCTTGCCCCAGAACAGCGAGACGCCGTGCATGTTAGCGGCCTCCTCCAGCGTCACATCAATCATACGGGCGCGCAGGCTGAAGTGAGGGTTTTCGCGGGAGCAGGTCGTGAGGAGAACTGAGGACATGCTAAGGTTTTTGTCCCGCATCTGCACCTGAATCTGCTCGCTGCGAAAGGTCAACGGCTCCACCACGATTTGTGCGTTGTCGAGCGTGCCGCGCCGCTGGTCCAAGTCATAGCGCAGAGCTGTGCCAGTGAGTTCTCGCGTTTGCCCCTTGTCGTCTCGGTGCGTGAGGCGGATATTATTCTGCGCCTCCAAAATCCTCTCTTTGACCAGAATCGTATCGGCGTAGAGGTCAACGTTCTGATTTTCGTCCTGATACTCCACCGTCAGATGGGCGTTGCCGCTACCGCGCAGGTAGTTTTCCCCCGATTCAAAGCGGTCGGCTTTGAGCATGACCTTTTTGACCGCAGACGAAGTCACCCGCGACACCGCCGCGGACGCCCCAGGAGTCGTGATGAGAAGCAGGGGACCGAGGATTGTGACGACCAGAAGAGCGCGCATGTCATCGCCCGCCACTGAGAGCCTATCCGCAAACTCTCCCCTCCTTGATCAGGAGGGGTTGGGGGAGGTTCAAAGTAAGCGAATAACCCCCTCTACTTACCCTCACGAAGGGAGACAGACGGGGTTGGGGATAGGCTCTAAATTTTGATGTCAATAATCGCCGACACCCCGACGCCGTTGACGCGCTTGAGGTTCTTGATGGCTTTTTCCGATTCCACAGGAATCAGCACCTTGAAGCGGAAGGCGTTGAACCTGCCCTCCAACTGGGCGACGGCTTTGACGCGGTCAACGTCCTCCTCCGCGCCCATCACTTGCGCCGCGCCGATAAAGCCACCCTGTCCGACGCTGAGGATCGGCACGACCTTCGTCACCTCTTTGACCTCGACGCCATGCTGCAAGGTCAACTTGTTGATGGCGTTGTTGATTTGCGGACCGAACTTACTGACAATCAGGGCGACGCCGCCGACCTTGAGGACATCGCCGAGGTCAATCCCGGCGGTGGCGCGTCCAACGCCCATGAGCGCAGCGGCAAGCGCAACGCCAACAAGGATGCGTTTTACGCTGAGACGTAACATGGAAAACCTCCTCCACCGACCACTGACCACTGATCGATGACCAGCGACCTGTGGTCTCGTTCTCCTGCGGTCTGGTTGTCTTTAGAACTTGATCGAGAGTTGTGTGCCGACGATGTTGGGACGCACGTTGGGCGCGCCTGTGGGGTTGTCATACATCTGGTAGAACAACTGCCACTGCGTAGAGGGCGATATCGCCGCCTTTAAGCCCAATCGCGTCGTCAGGCTGGACGAGAGCGCGGGGTCGAACGGGTTGATGTGCAGCCAGTTCACCTCCAGCGCGATGCGGTCTTTAAGGGAAATCCCCACGCCGCCAGTGGACAGGATGTAATGGCTTTGGGTTTGCGTCAGGTCGGTGACGTTAGAGATGCCCGCTGTGAGAGTGAGCCAGTCCCGAGGGGAGTAAGTGATCCCACCGCCCAGCGAACGCCAGCGCGGAGGCAGCCCATCCTGCACCGCGCGGTGTTGGGATGGCGTGCCCCAGAGGGCACTGGCTAATTGGTCGGAGCCGGCGAACTGCAGCAAGGTGTGCAACTTCCACCGTCCCAGCGCATATTCAACCTCCGCCGACCACGCCCGGCGCGCGTGGTCCCGCCCCAACGAGCGCAGCGCAGCCAACGATGCCGACACGCTCAATTTGTTGTTCACAGGCAACTTGAACTCCGTTTTGATCAAGCGCTGCGGCTCCTGCGTCCGCGGGTCGCGGAACAGGTTGCCCTCCACCGCCAGCAGCCCCGCGCCCAGGGAAGTCATCACCAGCGGCTTGGAGGGCGTGCCCCAAAGGTCTTTCATCCATGGCTTGATTTCGGAGGTCAACGCGATGGGCGGCAGATCGTTGAACCACCGCGTAGAGGATACGCCCTGCCTCCGCGGGGGCGGTGCCTCTTGCGCCCCCTGCATCGCCTTGTCCAGCGTCTCGTGTGCTGCCGTTACGTCAACGCCCAACTTCTCCAACTCCACCTTGAACTGCGCCATCAAGGCCCGTAGAGCACGGACGGATTCGGCTCTGGTGCGCAGCATGTCTGGCTCTTTTTCCGCTTGTGCGGTGGCGCGAAGCAGGGCTTTAGCCACTTCCAGCGTAAACTCGTAGCGGGTCAGCACCGTCGGGCGGCGGGACGCGTCCATCCGCTGCTCCCGCCAACCGGCGTCACTGAGTTGCGCCAGCGCTTTATACGCCGGGTCGTGGGCAGGCACCTTCGACCATAGATCGGCTTGCGCCGTCGTCACAGCGACGACCAGACATATCCCAGACACGATAATTGATGTGAAGATTTGGCTACGCATTGTCCTCCCTCACGTCCTCCGTGACAACTTCTGCGAGTGTCATTATACCGAAATATCAAGATTTGTCAAACGCGATTTTCCCCTCCCCACCGTAGGCAAACGTCATAGCGAGCGGAGCGAAGCCATCCCCTGCGGATGAAAAGCGTCCCCGTCCTCGTCGTCGGTCGTGAGGCTCGAGAACGAAGACGACAAGGGGGACGAGGACGATTGTCGAGGGAGACATCAGCCGCGCAGGGGATGGTTTCGCTGCGCCTGCTCTTTTTTCCCTTCATCCCGACGGGTCGGGCAAGCGTCCGAAGGGTCCTCAGCGAGGCTCTGAAAATAGCGCTCCGCCAGCAGCAGCGCCGCGTAATCATCGTAAGCCACAGGCGGCACTTGCAGGGAGAGAGGGATCAATCGCCGCCAACCTCGCGGAGGGTTCTCTGCGAAGTAGCGGCGCCGCGCTTCCAACGTCGAAAAGCGCTCGTTGACTCTGACGATTTC
>JANWYM010000255.1 GCA_025055355.1 Abditibacteriales bacterium | reverse complement strand
GGGGGCGCGCCCCCCCCCCTCCATTCGTGGGTCCCCCGGTCTGCCCGCCCCCCCCCCGCCCCTACAAGATTGCAAATTCGGCGTATGGCACACACCACGATAGAGGTCACGGAGACGCATCACCGTGCGCTCTCTACCCCAAGCCCTCCGGGCTAACCAAGGAGCATCGCTTCGATGAAAAAACACACGTTGAACGCGCGCAGCATCGCGGTTGTCATGGGATTACTTCTCGTCGCCACACTGATGATGACTTGCTCGAAATCATCGTCCCAGACAGCGCCGCCGTCGTGGCTCTGGTGGGAAGCTGAGAAACCTTTGGCGACGAACTTCCCCGCACAAAACCCCTTCGCGCCCGCGAACGAGCGGGAAGCCGCCGTGCTATCCGAGGGGCGATGGGTGGGCGTGGCGGGCAATTACGGCGGACGGACGATGTTTCTGGAATACGCCGTGAGCGTGCCGAAAGCGGGGGATTATCATTTCTACGTCCGCAAGTTCTGGAAGCACGGTCCGTTCCGCTGGCGGTTTGACAGTCAGGCGTGGCAGGAGGTCGGGCGCGACATTGCGTTGCTGGATGAAGAGGAGTTGCGCCTGCATATCGTCGCCAACTGGATTTACGCGGGACAGGTGAAGTTATCCGCCGGACAACATATCTTGCGGATTGAGTTGACTGCGCAAGACGGTGCGGCGGCGTTCGATTGTTTTCTGCTGACGCCGACGGTGTGGTTTCCAAAGGGCAAACTCAAGCCGGGCGAAAAGGTGCATCGCACAATGCAGGGCTGGTTTGTCTTCGACCCGGAACCCGATACGTTCGCGGCGTCACCTATTGACCTGCGCTCCCTCAACGAGAAGTTTGCGGGCGAGAAGGGCTTCATTCAAGTCAAGGGGGATGCCTTCGTTCACAGCAAGACGGGTGAACCCGTGCGCTTTTGGGGCGTGAACGCAGGACCGGACGTCGTGCGGATGCCCCAGCCCTACGTGGACTACCTCGCGCGGCATCTGGCAAAGTTGGGCGTCAACATCGTGCGCGTTCACGGCGGTATCTGGCGGCAAGAGGATTTCCGTCGCGTGGACGAGAGGTATCTCGACCAACTGCATTACTTTATCGCCGCCATGAAGCGCGAGGGGATTTACACCGCGCTGTCTATCTACTTCCCGCTGTGGCTGAACCTGTCGGCGCAGCACGGCTTCGAGGGTTACAACAACCAGCACCCGTTCGCGCTGCTGTTTTTCAACAAAGAGTTTCAGGCGATTTACAAACAGTGGTGGACGCGTCTGCTGACGACGCGCAACCCTTACACAGGCGCACCGCTCAACGAAGAACCCGCCGTCGCCTTCGCCGAGATCGTCAACGAGGACTCCTACCTGTTCTGGACGTTCACCTACGACCGTGTGCCTCCACCCCAGATGGCTTTGCTGGAACGTGAGTTTGCGGGTTGGCTGGAGAAAAAATACGGCGCGCTGCCCAACGCCTTGCAAGCGTGGGGCGGACGGAAGCACCCACGCGACGACCTCGCCAACAGGCGCGTCGGGTTCATGGGGTTGTGGGAAATCTTCAACCAGCGCGACCAACGGGCGCAGGACACCGCGGAGTTCTTGACGCGGCATCAAACCGCGTTCTTTGCGGCGATGACGGCGTTCCTCAAAAACGACCTCAAGTTCAAGGGCGCGGTTTACGGCTCCAACTGGATTACGGCGAACGAAACCATCCTCGGTCCGCTGGACAAGTGGAGCAATACGGTTGGCGACTTCATGGACCGACACGGTTACTGGGGCGGTCCGCACAAGGGCGAGCGGGCAAGTTACGCCCTCAGCGTGGGCGACCAATATGACGACCTCTGTGCGCTGTTACAGCCGCAGGAGAACTCCTTCGCGCTGCCCATCATGGACATCGGCTACGGCGGCAAGCCTTCCACCATCACGGAAATCAACTGGACGCCGCCTAACCGTTTCCGCGCCGACTTTCCGCTGCTGTGCGCGGCATACGGCGCGCTGCAGGGCAGCGATGGCTTTTGCTTCTTCGCGTTGAACGGCGCGGACTATCAGCGGAGCCTGACCAAGTTCGCCATTCAAACGCCCGTCGTCATGGGGCAGTTCCCGGCATTGGCGGTGATGTTCCGCAAAGGCTTGGTGAAAACGAGCGATGCGGTGGTGAAGATGAATTTGAAACTCACCGACCTGTTCGCGCTCAAGGGGGCACCCGTGCGCGCGCCGATGAACCTCGACGAGTTGCGAGCGAAGGACATCCCGCCGGGTAGAACGCTGCGTGTGGAGGGCATGAACGCGATAGACCCGCTGGCGTTTCTCGTCGGGCGTGTCGAGATGAATTTCAGCGAACAAGGCGGCGCGTCAGAAATCGCTGACCTCTCGCAGTTCATCAACCGCCAAACTCAAACCGTGCGCAGCGCGACGGGCGAGTTGCGGTGGGACTACAGCCGAGGTCTTCTCACCGTCAATGCGCCGCAAGCGCAAGCCGCGTCGGGGTTCCTGTCAAAAGCGCAAGCGATCCCGTTGAACGACGTGACGATTGAAACGGATGTGGAATACGGCACGATTGTCGTCGTATCGCTGGACGGCAACCCGTTGAAGACCTCCAAGAAAATCCTGGTGCAAGCGATGACGGAGGACACCAACTTCGGCTGGACGGCGCCCGGCCAAGGGCTGCGCCCGATTCAGAGTTTGGGCGGACCGCCGCTGGTGGTGAGGAAGTTGTCGGGAACGCTCGCATTCCGCCGCCCCGACGCGAGCGCGTGCCGCGTGACAGCGTTGGACCCCCGAGGCTATCCCATGAAGCAGGTGGGAAACGCAGCAAAGTTAGCGTTGATGGAGGACGTGATTTATTACGTGGTGGAGAAATCGTAACCTGACAACGACAGCCGTGCCAGAAGTAGCCATGCCATTCAAACGCCGTTCAATACTGGTCCTCATCCTTCTTGCCGCCTGGGAGGTCATTTCATCTGAACAAGACGGCAGAAAGACGGACCGCACGCGCCTGTGGCAGCGCGACGGAAAGGATATCCTCAGTGGGTTTCGCAACATGTATAACTTCCACGTCCTGCACGAGCCGGGTGCGGAGTATCCGTTCAAGGCATGGTTCTTCGGCTGGGCGGTGGAGGATTGCAACCGCCACATTCCGGGCTTCACGGGCTGCGACGCGATTTTTCATGCCCGAGCGAAGTCGCTCTCTGGGGCGTGGGAAGTTTACGCGGGTGACGGCACGTGGGACGCAACGATGACGACCGCGAAGTGGCGACCTGTCTTTGCCCCCCAAGATGTTTACTACGATGAGTGGCACAACGGCGACCCATCGGTTGTCAAAGTAGGGCGGCGGTATTACATGGCTTACAGTTCCGTCGGGCATGACAAAGACCGCAAGCCGTTCGGCGACCCACAGGACAAGGACGGAAGTTACCTGTGTATCATGGGCGCGGTATCGGAGGACGGCGTGAACTGGCGGCGTTCATCGGCACCGATTCTCGCTTACGAGAAGGAGTATGGAAACATGGACGCGGCGGGCGATGTGGTCATCAACGGCTCGTATCACCGCCCGTCCTTGCTGCACGAGGGCGACAAGTTCAAGATGTGGTTTGATTACTGGACCCCCACAGGCGGTGTCACGATGGGCTACGCCGAAAATAGCGGTGATTTCCTCAACCCGAACGACTGGGAACTTATCCGGGCGGGGGCGCGTCCATGCCTGCCCCAATTTCCCAATCCCGACGTGGTGCGTGTAGGCAAGTTCTATTTCGCCTACGCCGACCCACCCACCGATAGCCCACACCCGTGGACAAGCCGCAAAATCACGGAGGCGATTTCGGAGAACGGTTTAGACTGGAAGGTGTCGGGCTACATTGAACCCGACGCCGACGCACCTGCTATCCACGTGCCGGAAGCGTTCGTGCTGCACGCGGGCGGCGCGACGTGGCTGTATCTGTTCTATGCCTGTCAGGTCGGCGGGGAGCC
The DNA here is from genome assembly GCA_025055355.1 of Abditibacteriales bacterium. Lineage (GTDB taxonomy): Bacteria > Armatimonadota > Abditibacteriia > Abditibacteriales > JANWYM01 > JANWYM01. The sequence continues at coordinate 2,420 of JANWYM010000255.1, read as the reverse complement.
TTACGATTATCGCTACAATCGGATTCGGTTCATGCGACGGAAACTGTCAACGAATGGATAACGAATAAACGAATGAGGACGCCCACAAGGGGCTATGTTACCAGCGCCTCCCATTCGTTAATTCGCTCCCTATTCGTCGGCAGAATGATGGGAGATGAAGACATTGAGAACAATCCGCCTCGGTCGTCGCGTGTGTCTGCTCATCCCCCTGATGACGCTCTCCTTCACACGCGACACGCCAGCGCCAAGGAAGCACATCGTGAAACTGCAACCTGTTCCATTCAACCGCGTTCACATCACGGACTCGTTTTGGGCGCCGCGTCAGGAAATGAACCGCACGGTGACGGTGCCGCATCTGTTTGAGATGTGTCGTCGCACCGGTAGATTGAAGAACCTCGAACTTGCCGGGCAACGGGCGCGGAGGGGTTACACCGGGCTTGTCTTCAACGACTCTGACGTATACAAGTCGTTGGAGGCAGCAGCGTTCGTGCTGGCAACGCATCCAGACGACCCAATTGTGAAACAGGTGGACGACACCATCGCCCTCATCGCCAAAGCGCAGATGCCCGACGGCTACCTGAACAGTTACTACCAGATCAACATGCCCGACCGCCGCTGGACCAACCTGCGCGACGACCACGAACTGTATTGTGCGGGGCATTTGATTGAAGCCGCCGTCGCGCACTATCAGGCGACGGGCAAACGCACGCTGCTGGACGTCGCCATCAAATTCGCCGACCACATTGACCGCACGTTTGGTGATGCGCCGGGCAAGCGGATGGGCTACCCGGGTCATCCTGAACTGGAACTGGCGCTGATCAAACTGTGGCGCGTCACGGGTGAGAAGCGTTACTTCGACTTGGCGCGGTTCTTCGTGGACAAGCGCGGGAGCAAGTTTTTCGCGCGGGAACACAACACGCCGCTCGACCGTTACGATGGCCGCTACTGGCAGGACGACAAGCCGCTGCGTGCGCAGAGCGAAATCGTCGGACACGCCGTGCGCGCCGCGTATCTGCTGGCAGCGGCAACAGACGTCGCTGCTGAGACGGGCGACGAGGAACTGCTGAAGGCGTTGGAGCGCATCTGGCGCAATGCAGCGACCAGGCGCATGTTTATCACTGGCGGCATCGGCACCTCGGCAAGCAACGAGGGCTTCACGACGGACTACGACTTGCCCACCCGCACTGCCTATCAGGAGACCTGCGCCTCGATTGCAAATGTGTTGTGGAATCACCGCATGAACTTGCTCACCGGCGATGCGCGTTACGCCGATGTGATGGAGCGCGCGCTTTACAACGGCGTGTTAGCGGGCATCGCGTTGAGCGGTGACAGGTTCTTCTACGTCAATCCCCTCGAAAGCGTGGGGCATCACCATCGGCAGGAGTGGTTCGGCTGCGCCTGCTGCCCGCCCAACATCGCGCGGCTGTTGGCGTCGTTGGGCGGCTACCTCTACGCGACTTCCCCCAACGCGGTGTGGGTCAACCTTTACGTGGATAGCACGGTGCAAGTGTCATTGCGAGGAGCGGAGCCCAAGTCGTCATTGCCAACAACGGAGCGAAAGCCTTCATTACGAGCAGAGCGAAACTCATCATTGCCCGCAAAGCCAAAGTCGTCATTGCGAGCAGAGCGAAGCAATCTCATATTAGCGAAGGGGATTGCTCCGTCAGCGGCTCGCCATGACGAGGCAACGGAGTTCGCCCTGCGCGTGCAGACGAAGTATCCGTGGGACGGCGCGGTGAAAATCGCGCCGCAACTGAAGGCACCCCTCCAATTCGAGTTGCGCCTGCGCGTGCCAGGCTGGTGCAAGCAGCCCGCCGTGAAAGTCAACAGCAAACCTCTCAGCAAACCCCTCATCGAACGCGGCTACCTGGTGCTATCGCGCACGTGGAAACCCGGCGACGCCGTGGAACTGACGCTGCCGATGCCGGTGATGAAGATGCAATCGCATCCGAACGTGAAGGAGACGGTGGGACATATCGCCTTGCAGCGTGGACCGATAGTTTACTGCTTTGAGGCGTGCGACAACGCCGCACCGCTGCGTCAGGTCGCCATCCCGCTGGCGGCACGGTTTGAGCCGAAGTGGCGGCGCGATTTGCTGGGAGGGATAATGGTTCTTGAAGGTCAAGGGTTGATCGCGGAGGAAGCAGACTGGACGAACGTGTTATATCAGGAAGCCATCCCGCCGCGCGCGGTGAAACTGATGGCGGTCCCTTATTACGCTTGGGACAACCGCCAGCCCGGCGCGATGAAAGTCTGGATGCCCACCGCGCCGCCGACGCTGCCCATACTGGGCTTGGAAAGCCGCGCGGAGGTCACGATGTCGTTCGTCAGCGGCAACTGCCAGCCGTGGGGCGTGAACGACGGCGTGGAGCCGAGAAGTTCAAGCGAGCAACCAGCCGCGCTGTGCCATTGGTGGCCCC
>JANWYM010000254.1 GCA_025055355.1 Abditibacteriales bacterium | reverse complement strand
TGCCCTCCCGCCCGCTTTCCGCCGCTCGGAGTCCGTAGGGGCGGCGCGTCCCTGCCAGCCCGATTTCCTTTTCCACCCTCCCGCGTGAGTCGCCTCCCCCACGGAGGCGGAAAAAAAGGGATTTCTCGCCCTACGCCTCCCTGCTCTTGTCGATCGGGCAGAGGGAAACGCAAAAGTTTAGTGTAATAACGGAATACCTAAACCCGCCTCCGCCACAGCGTGGAGGGTGTGCGGATGAGCACCCTACCTTTGCCACCTCGTGTTCCACCCCAACAGATACTCCAGATGCTCCGCGTCCATCGGATATTGTTCACCGTCGGCGAAGGGATACCGTGTCATGGCGTGAAAGGGCAGCGGTTCGACGGTGAAGGGGTAAGCGGAGTTGACGTCCATGTCTTTGCCGTAGCCGTCGGTGTAAAGGAAGAAGTCGCGTTTCCAGCCGCGTCGGAGCGCAGGCATCCTGCCTGCGTCGAAGCGCAAAGTGATTTCCTCGCCATGCCCCATAATCACAAACTTGTCATCGCGCTGCCGCAGCAACTCGCGCACATCGCCGAAGCGGGTGTAAGCGCCGCGGTGCGTGCCCCACTCGGCGGTAGCGGCGCGGGAGTGGTAATCGTAGGTGGGAGGCGTTGAGTGACCAGTGACCAGTGACCGGTGACCAGTGACCGGTTGGGGATAGCCAATCCAGTGCAGGTCGGCGTTGATGAGTGGGAGGCGGTGAGTTTGTAGGGGCGGTGCCTCCATGCCAACCCTGTGCTTCGTAGCCAAGCCGAGGCGGATTTCGTCCCAGTAGACCGCCATGTTGGTCGTGATGCGCACCTTGCAACGTGCCAACCTGTCAACGTGCCAACGTTCCACCTCCAACGGCACAACGATAGTGCGCGGCGTGCCAGCGGGGATGCCGATGTCGGGAACGGCGGTCTGCCACTCGCCGCGCGCGTTCGCCACTTCCAACTTCATCGGCAGCGGCGTGATGCCCGCTTGCCACGCGGCAAAGAGCGATGAGGAACTGGCCCAGTCCGTCCAACCGTGCAGCAACAGCACAGGCTGCGTAGGGTGTGTTACGTATGGCGTGTTGCGTGTTGACTTGTCCCGCAGTCCGAAGTCCGCAATCCGCAATACGAGCGTGAGGCTGTGCGTCTTCGCAAAGCCCCGATAAGGCAGCAACTCAAAGTCGTCGTGGTAGCGTCCATCTTTCTTCGCCAACAGCGGCAGAACGTCGTGACCGTGTTCGTCCGTTGCCGTCAGGGGCGGACGAGCGGCGTGGACAACGTAAAAGGTTAAGGGTTGAGGCTCGTCTGCTGAACCCTTGGGCGGTAGGCTGCACAGCAGCCGCTCATCGGGGAACACTTCTACCTCCGCTGGGTGGTCAACGGCGACGAGGTGCACGGTGTCGAATAGGTCCACCTCTTCGAGTTGGTTGACGATTTGAATGACGTACGCCCCGTCTTGGGGCTGAAGTTTCTCGCCGTCAATTTTCAGCCACTCGTCGGGGTCGGAATGCAGCCACTTGTTTGGGGCTTCCCACTCGCCGATAACGCCTCCTCCCAGCGTGTCGGCGATGAACTCAAACCGCTTGCCGTTCCACGCATAGACCATGGGGCAGGAGGTGTATTTGCCGGCGGGTTCGTCCATGACAATCGTTTGATTCGCTTTCACGCTCTGCTTGGTGAGGCGCACGCCCGATGGGAAAACGACACGAACGTAGTCCAGTTCTTTCACGTCGCCCAAGCCAAAACGCAGCGTGCTGCCTTCCGCACACAAATCGTTGGTGGTCGCCTGCACTTCGCGCTTGAGCCACAAGCCCGCCGCGCGCACTTCCACCTTCGCGCCGATGCCGCTGAAGTTGCTGAGGACTTGCGGCTTGATACGCCCGCGCACTTTCACCTCGAGCCAGTTCCTGCCAGCGGAGCGGATGAAGTCGTTGCGGAAGAAGCGGGTTGCGTGTGGTGGAGGCGGGAGGGTGAGGCTCCTGCCGAACCGAGTGTCGCACACGAGGTCAAGGTCGCCGTCGGCGTCGGCGTCGAGAAAGCCACAAGCCGTGACGTCCTGCATGGAGCGCGTCGCGTGATGCGGGCTATCCCTGAATCCTGCCCCCTTGTCGTTGAGAAACAGCCCCGCCCTGCCGCCTGCGCCGGGCGCAAAGAACAGGTCAGGGTAGCCGTCGTGGTTCACGTCGCCCGCCGCGATGGCGCGGCTGCTGGCTTGTTTGTTTAATCCCCACGGCGCGGTGCGTTCGGCGAAGGTGCCATCGCGGTTGTTGAGGAAGAGAAAGGGGGGGCTGTCCGCATTCGCCACGCAGAAGTCAACGGCGCGGTCGTTGTTGAAGTCGGCGAAGACGACGCCGAGGCTGCGCGCGTTGCCACCGTCCACTTTCGCTTGTTTGGCGATTTCGACGAACTTACCGCCGCTGTTGCGAAACAGCCGATTGGGTTGACCGTCGCAGCAAACGTAAATGTCCAAGTCACCGTCGTGGTCAACGTCCGCAAAGGCCGCCGCCGTGACGCGGTCAGGCGCGGGCGTCAGCGGCACAACGTTTGACCTGCCACGTGGGTCGCGGCGCAGGAGAACGACTTTCCCGTTCTTCACCTGCAAGCGGTCCTCGATGCCGTCGTTGTCGTAGTCCCCTGTCACCTCTGGCGTCTTGCGTGGAGCATGTGGCGTGTTCAACTCCGAAATCCGAAATCCGAAATCGGCAATGGGCTGTTTCGTCTCCGCCACGGCCTCGGCATATTTGCCCTGCTCCAGATAACCGGTGCCGGGCGTGGCGGACTGCCCTCGGGCGGTGGCGCGGAGAGCGGCGAAAGTGGCTTGCTCCCTGTCGGCTTCGCGGGTCTGCCCGCTGCGGCGCAGGGCGAGAGACAGTTGGTAGCGGAAGGCAACGTTGCCCGGCTCGATTTGCACAGCGCGACGCAGGGCGGCAGCGGCGTCTTTGAAGCGACTGAGGCGCATGAGCGATAGCCCCAGATAGTAATGCGTCCACGCATCGTGGGGGTCGGCTTGGGCGACGGCGGCGAAGTGCTGCGCGGCTTGGTCGTGCCGCGCCTTGCCGTAGTAGGACAGCAAGCCCAAAACGTAGTGTGCGCGCGGGTGGTCGGGTTGCAATTGCAGGGCGGCTTCCAACTCCTTCTGCGCGGCGTCATGCTTTTTGTCGTAGAAAAGGGCAATGCCCAGATTGACGCGAGCGGTGACGCAACTGCTCCATATCTTGAGCGCGGCGCGAAATTCTTCCGCCGCCTCTGCGTAGTCGCCGTTGTCCATCAGCGCAACGCCCAGATTGTTGTGGCGGAAGACATCGGTCAAGCCCGCTTGGGGCAGCGGCACGACGACGGGCTTGCGCTGGCTGCAACTTGTCAACAGACAAACAGCAACCAACGAGACAACAACGGCAGCCATCGTGGGCTGGCAGAGACGCCCGCCCCGACCGGCGGGCTGGCAGAGACGCCCGCCCCTACCATCGGGCTGGCAGGGATGCTCGCCCCGACCGGCGGGCTGGCAGGGACGCCCGCCCCTACGATGTCTCTGAGAGTCTTCACGCCGCATCAGTCGACCTTTCTAAAAATCCCGACCGCGTTGTAGCCCGAGAACCCGCACGCCATTTTAGCGACGGTGCGCAGCGGGGTCGCAACGGGTTCGTCCACGAGGCGCAGTTTTAGCGTTTCATCGGGGGCGGTGAGATTGAGCGTGGCTGGCACAAAGTCATTTTGCAGCGCGAGCAGCAGAATCGCTAACTCCATCAACGCACATCCGCCGAGGTTGTGCCCAACGTAGGGCTTGAACGCGCTGAAAAGCGGACGCAGCGGAAACTCGCCGAAGAGGCGCGTCAGGGTGCGGGCTTCGTAGCGGTCGCCGAGCGGTGTGGCGACACCGTGCGGGTTCACGAGGTCAATCTCGGTCGGCGCGACGCCGCTCACGCGCAGTGCTTGTTCAAATGCCTTCGTGTAAAAATCGCCCGCGACGTGCGGCACGGTAACTTTCCAGGCGTCCTGTGTGAAGCCTCCTCCCAGATACTCGGCGTAAATCGTCGCCCCGCGCCGCCGGGCGTGTTCCCATTCTTCTAATACGAACGCACAGCCGCCGTCGCCCAGAATGAAACCGTGCCGATACTGGTCAAACGGCTGCATCACGCCGTCTGCGGCATACATCTCCAAATCGCGGAACCAGAAGAACGTCGTCGGAAAAACCGGGTGCGCCGCGCCCGCCACGAGGGCGACTTGGCTGCGCCCCGATTGAATCTGCTGCGCGGCAGCTTCGAGGGCATACAGCCCTGACGCGCAGGCGTTGTTGATGAAGAGCGCGAAGCCATGCAAGCCGAACACCTTGCTGACGTGATGGAGATACATGAACGACTGCATGTTGTAAACGCCCTCGCAGTGCCGCTCGTAAAGCCAATCAGCCAACTGGCGAGTGGTGAGTGAGTCGTCGGGGCGGGCGTCCCCACCAGCCCGATGGTCGGGGCGGGGCGTCCCCACCAGCCCGCCGGTCGGGGCGGGCGCCCCTGCCAGCCCGCCGGTCGGAGCGGGGCGTCCCTGCCAGCCCGCACGTAGGGGCGGGCGTCCCTGCCAGCCCGCACGTAGGGGCGGGTGTCCCTGCCAGCCCGCATGTAGGGGCGGGTGTCCCTGCCAGCCCGCACGTAGGGGCGGGCGTCCCTGCCAGCCCGCACGTAGGGGCGGGCGTCCCTGCCAGCCCGCCGGTCGGGGCGGGGCGTCCCTGCCAGCCCGCATGTAGGGGCGGGCGTCCCTGCCAGCCCGCATGTAGGGGCGGGCGTCCCTGCCAGCCCTTTGAGCGAGTTGCAAGACAGTCTGATAAACCTCGTGCACATGGCGGTCCACGCCGGGGGCTTCGTGGGTGAGGACGAGGGCGATATCGTTGTCATCTGTGTCGTAGGATAAACGGCTGTCGGCGAGGGCGAGTTTGACGGTAGCAATCAGATAGAGCAAATCCACATCGTCACCCGCTACGCCGTCGCGGATGCCATCGCTGTTTGCTTGAGTTGGCTGAGGTTGGCTGAGGTTGGCTGACGAGAAGTTGACGGACGAGCCGTCGGGGCGGCGCGTCCCTGCCAGCCCGCCGAAGTCAGCGATGTCGAAGTGGGGAACTTTGGCGAGAGGGAAAGTTACCCACTGTTCGCCGTTGACCTCAGCGCGGTGCAAGGTCACGTTAGACCGCCCGGCCGCGACGGCACGCCACAGCGCCTCTTTGCCCGTGCCGATAGCCGTCAGAGGACCGATGCCCGTGATGACGACGCGAGGACGACTCAAAGATAAACCTCTTAAGGTTTGAGGTTCTGGGTTTATAGGTTTTGGGTGTCCTCCCCAGAACCCCGAACCCAGAACCTCTCACCATTTGCCAAATACCACACACGCATTGTTCCCACCGAAGCCGTAGGAGTTGTTCAGAACGACATGCGGTTGAACATCGCGCGGCGCGTTGGGGATGTAGTCCAAGTCGCACTCGGGGTCTGGCTCTTGGTAGTTCCACGTCGGTGGCAAAATGCCATGATACAGGCTGAGGACGCAGGCAATCGCCTCTATCGCGCTCGCCGCGCCCATCGCGTGTCCCGTCAGAGCCTTGATGGAACTGACAGGAATCTGGTAAGCGCGTTCACCGAAGAGCGATTTGATGGCGAGCGTTTCGGCTTTGTCGTTGTGCGGGGTGCCGGTGCCGTGCGCGTTGATGTAGTCCACGTCATCAGGCGAACGCTGCGCTCGCTGCAACGCCCGTCTCATCGCCAGCGCCGCGCCCGCGCCGTCCGGGTGTGGGGCAGTGATGTGGTGCGCGTCCGCGCTCAAGCCGTAGCCCAACATCTCGGCGTAAATCCGCGCCCCGCGCGCTTGCGCGTGTTCCAGCCTCTCCAGCACCAGCACGCCCGCGCCTTCGCTCAACAACAGCCCTTGACGGTTGCGGTCGAAGGGGCGGCAGACATCAGGCGAGAACGCGTGCAGGCGCGAGAAGCCGACGAACGCCAGACGTGAAAAAGCGTCCGTCCCCCCTGCTAACATCATATCCGCCGCGCCGGACTGAACCTGCTCGAACGCCCAGCCCAAGGCGTAGTTGCCCGCTGCGCAAGCGGTCGGAATCGTCAGGTTGGGTCCGCACAGTTGAAAATAAGACGCCACACGCTCGCTCAACACCGACGGCGGGTTGGCGACGACCTCTGTGCACAGCGGGGTCACGGCGGCTTCATCGTCCCAGAGCGGGTTCATGTTCTCGACGAACTGGGGCTCGCCCATCGTCGTGCCCAAACAGACGCCGAAACTGCTCACTACCGACCCCTGACCCCTGACCTGCGGTCCTGTGGTCCCGTGGTCCTGTGGTCTATTGTCCTGTGGTCTTTCAAACGCGTCGCTGAGGGCTTGCGCGGCGGCGACGGCGACGAGTTGGGCGGCGCGCCCCC
>JANWYM010000253.1 GCA_025055355.1 Abditibacteriales bacterium | reverse complement strand
CGCCCGGCGACGATCATCAAATCCGCCTGACGCGGCGTGGCACGGAACACCTCCGCCCCGAAGCGCGAGATGTCGAAGCGCGCTGACACCGTCGCCATCATCTCGATCGCGCAGCACGCCAAGCCGAACGTGAAAGGCCAGAGGGAATTCGAGCGGGCTAACCGATCCACGCCCAACTTCTCCACGACCGCGTTGAGCAAATCGCTCGCCTTCGTCAGAAAAACGTTGCCCTTGCTCTGCGCCACCAACTCGTCCAACTCTTGGTCGGTCAGCGTCTTCTGCATCGGGGCAAGTTCGATTTTTTCAATCCGCTCCAACAGGTCAACGGACATGTCGCGTTCCTCCTGTTACTCCCACTCAAAGGCTCCGCGTTTCCAGAGGTAAACGTAGCCAAGAAGGAGAATGCCTAAGAAGATTAACATTTCCACGAGACCATACAGTCCCAACTGCTTATAGTAAACCGCCCACGGATAGAGGAAGATGGCTTCGATGTCGAAGAGGATAAACAGCATGGCGATGATGTAAAACCGAATCGGATAACGGTGCCGCGCGTCGCCGATGGGAGTGATGCCACATTCGTAAGGGGAGAGTTTCTTAGGATTCGGCTTCTTCGGACCCAACATCCACGATAGGAGAAGGTTCACAGCGCCAAAACCGAACACCAGCAAAAAGAAGACGAAGATGGGCAGATACGGTCTGAGATATTCAGGCATAAAATTGGACTCCTCTTGGACTCACATCATCGGCTTGCTTATTATAACACCCGCCTGAAACTTTTCAAGCGTTTTCGTGATTTTTTGCACGAGGAATTTTTTCCAAACTTCTGGCTACCTTTCGCAAGTTGGGGACTCCGTTGGAGGTGAGGGGATAGCGTAGCGTGGGAGTCCCGAACTGGTGCGGGGTATTCTGCCACCTCACCCCCAACGCGTTGAGGACTTCAGCGATTCTCGGGACAGGCTCTAAGCGAGAGGCAAAACGCAAAGATTGGGGTGGCAAGATAAATCGGCAGGTCTTTTAACAGGCTCGGACGCAATGACGCTAACACCTTCGAGGGGGACAAGGCAGGCTAACTTGAGGTGGGGCTGGTGATGTATAATGATGACTCGGCATGTCATAGGCATAAGACGCAGGTGGTGAAGTGCGAAGAATATCTGACCTGACCCTGATTGTGCGCGCGCAACAACATGGGGAACGCACTGCCATTGTCGCGCCAGAGGGAACGTTTTCCTATCGGCAGTTGCTGGACGCTTCGGCGCAGGTCGCCGCATGCCTGTTGAATAGCGCGGACGATTTGTGGGAGGCGCGTGTCGCGTTCATGGTTCCGCCGGGGTTCGACTACGTGGCGACGCAGTGGGGCATCTGGCGGGCGGGCGGCGTAGCGGTGCCGCTGGGCGTGACACACCCGCGCCCGGAGTTGGAGTATGTGATAGACGACGCGCAGGCGGCGATCGTCGTCGCGCACCCACAGTTTGAGGCGGTGCTGCGCCCGCTGGTGGAGACGCGGGGGCGGCGGTTGGTGTCAACGCTGCGAACATCGGGAACCGCGCAGCGTCCGCTCCCTCCAATTGACTCGCACCGTCGGGCGATGATGCTTTACACCAGCGGCACGACCAGCCAGCCCAAAGGCGTGGTGATTACGCATCGCAACATTGAGGCGCAAGTCGCCAGTTTGCACGCGGCGTGGGAGTGGACGCCCGACGATTATCTGCTGCACGCCCTACCGCTGCACCACATTCACGGCATCGTTGTCGCGCTCACCGGTGCGCTGTGGGCAGGGGCGACGTGCGAACTGCTGCCGCGCTTCGACGCGGAGCAGGTGTGGGAGCGGATTGTCAAGGGCAACGTGACGCTGTTTATGGGCGTGCCGACGATGTATGCCAAACTCATCGCGGCGTGGGAGGCGGCGCCGCCAGAGCGACAGCGGGAAATGTCTGCTGCCTGCGCGAAGTTGCGCCTGATGGTCTCTGGCTCTGCCGCGCTGCCGGTGTCGGTGTTGGAAAAGTGGAAGCACATCAGCGGTCACGTGCTGCTCGAACGCTACGGGATGACGGAGACAGGCATGGTTCTGGCTAATCCGCTGCATGGTCCGCGCTTGCCCGGCTGCGTCGGCACGCCGTTGCCTGGCGTGGAGGTGCGGTTGGTGGACGACGACGGGAACGAAGTCGAAAGCGGCACGCCCGGCGAAGTGTGCGTGCGCGGTGCAGGGGTGTTTCTGGAATACTGGCATCGCCCCGACGCCACCGCGCAGGCGTTCCGCGACGGCTGGTTCTGCACGGGCGACGTGGCGGTGTGGGAAAACGGCGCCTACCGTCTCCTCGGCAGGAAGTCGGTGGACATCATCAAAACCGGCGGCTACAAGGTCTCCGCGCTGGAAGTCGAGGAGGTGCTGCGCGAGCATCCCGACATCGTGGAATGTGCGGTCGTCGGCATCCCTGATGCCGCGTGGGGCGAGCGCGTCGGCGCCGCGCTGGTGCTGAAAACGGGAAGACACCTGACGCTGGACTCGCTGCGGGCTTGGGCGAAGGAGCGACTGGCGGCTTACAAAGTGCCCACGAGAATTCTCATACTGGACACCTTGCCGCGCAATGCGATGGGCAAGGTGATTAAGTTGGAGGTGGCGCGGCTGTTCAGCAGCAACGATGCCGCGATCTCATGTTAGCACGTTGGCACGTTGGCAGGTTGGCAGGTTGACAGGGTCAACGTGCCGACATTCCTACGGCGCGTAGCGATAGAGAACGGCTTGGTCATCCGTCACGCTGTCGGCGGCGTTGACGGGAGGAAGCGGCACCGGCACAGGAACGAGGCGGTGTGTGTCAAAGGTCGCCCGCGACGCCCTCGCGGAACTCTCCTGCCAGTCGGGGGGCGGCACATTGAAGAAGATAGGACGATGGCGCGTCGCCGGGTGGCGGGTCAGGCGTTGAACGATGTCTGGGGTGGAATGTTTTTCAGGCAGCGTGGCAAGGGCGGGAAGTCGTTCAGCGACCTCCTGACGATACCATGCGTGGCGCAGCAGCGTTTGCAGGACGGTGATGACGTCGGGACGCCGCTGATAGACGCGCTGATAATACCATACCGAAAACGTTTGCCCGTCGCCGCGACTGAGGTAAATCGTGTTCGGCGGCAGGGCGCGGAGGACGCCTTGCGCGAACCGCGCCGCCATGTAGTGCTGTCGCAGGCTGACGCGAGGACGCGGTAATAACAAGCCCTGCGCGCGCGGCGGCAGATAAGTTGCCTCCACTCGGCGTAGAAAGTCGTGGACGTGCGGTTCCTCTTTCAGCAAAGGCGCAAGCGGGAGCGCGGTGAAGACGACACCACGCAGCACGCGCCAGCCGACGGCAGCGTTATCTGTGCTTTGCTCCACCACCGACCAGCCAATGCCCAGAGCGATGGCAAACACTAAATAGACGGGAAGGTAAATCGCCTGCGGGTCAGGGATGTGGTAGCAGAGAGCGAACACTAACTGCGCCCCGCCCATGAGCGTCAACGCCAGTAGAGTTGTGGGCTGCGCGTCTCGCGTTTCGCGTGCCCCGAAACCCGAAACCCGCAAAATTAACCAGCAGAACCCCAACGCCCCTAACGCTGCACCTATCCAGTCGAATTCGACAATTAGTTGAAGAGGAAACAACTGCAAGCCGCGCGCGACCTGTTCCCTTCCCCCTTCCAGCAAAAAGTGACGATACTCACCGCCGCTGACCACCTTCCACCAACGCTCCAAACTGGACGGATTGCCCCAGTTGTAGAGCGGTTTTTGCATGGCGCGCAAAGGCAAGTAGAGATACGGCAGCAGCCCTGCCACATAACAGCCGACGAGCGCAGCCGCCGTGCGGGCGCGGCGCAGGGTCCTCACCAGCGGGCGAAAAAGCAACACGATAAAGCCGGGCAAAAACAGTATCGTCGTGAGGTGGTTGGACATCCCCAACCCCGACACGAACGCCCAGCCGTAAAGCCATCGCCGCTCGTCGTCGCGCAGCGCCCTCGTCGCGCACCACAGCGCAAGGGTCAGCAGCAAAAGATGGAGCGCGTGCACTTCGGTCATCAAGGCGTGTTCCCAGAAGGTATAAGAGAAGGCGAACAGCAGCGCCGCCAGCCACGCCGCCCGTGCCCTTCCTGTCCAGTCGTGCACCACCAGCCACAGAAACGCTACCGCCACCGCTGCACACAACGCTGAGAAAATATTCAAGCGATACGCCACGTCCTCCCCCAACGGTAGCCGCGAGAAAAGATGCCCGACAAGGATGAAGAGCGGATAGCCCGACGGGTGTGCGATGCCCAGCGTTGCAGCGGCAGCCGACAGTTCCGCGCTGTCTTCGCTCAGAATGATTTGGGGCATGATGCGGGCGCGACGCAGCGCGTCAATCGGAAAGTTCCCCCAAGCGATGGTCGGGGCGAGGGTAAAGAAATAGACGGTGAAGGCAATGAGACCGCACAGAACGGGCGGCAGAAAACCTCCACTTGTCGTTCTGCCTTGAGGCGGTCCCGCCTCCGTGCCGTTCGGTATGCTGCGTGATGCCTCGGGCATGTTGCGTCTCATCGCTGGCTCTGATTATAGCCAACGAAGCATATTTGTCAAATACCGGATGCATGGGCTATACTAAGAGCCTATCCGAAAACCTTGCTATCTCCCTTTACCAAGAGGACCATAGGGGGTTGTTGGCTGGCTCTGGACCTCCCCTGACCCCTCCTTAGTAAGGAGGGGAGAGTTTTCGGAGAGGCTTTAAGTCGCGCCAAGCAAGTCCTTCAGATTGATCTCCAAGTCAGGAAACAACTTCGGCTTGAACACCTTGCCGCCGCGCACCGCCCCCAACCACAGGTAGCCGCCTGCCTGCCAGCAGAACTCCTCGATGGTGAGCGTGTCCTGTTCGACGAACCACACCCACGGCACGCCTGCCTCGTGGTAGTAAGCAAACTTTTCATAGCGATCATAGTCAGCATTGCTGGGGGAGAGGATTTCCACGATGAGGTCAGGCACGCCGTAAAGGTCACCCGATGCTTCATCGTAGCGGTCAAGGTGCTCTTTGCTCAGGAACACGATGTCTGGCCCGAAGGTGTGGCCGGTGGGCAACTCTACGTCAATATCGGAATATACGTCGCCCAAATCCTTCGCGTGGACGTGCTCCCAGAGTTTGCTGGCTAAACGAAACATGATTTGCGAATGTTTTCCCGTTGGACGATTCACTTCCACCGCCTCCCCGTTGACGTAATCATAGAACGGCGGACCTTCGGGCAACAGACGGAACTCCTCCTTGCTCATCGGAATTCGCTTGGTTTTGGTTGGGGTTTGCACAGCCATCGGGCGTAACCTCGCTTAAAAATACCTGTCATGGCGAGCGGAGCGAAACAATCCCTGCCCCTGCAGCCATCTCCGCCGCAGGGGATGGCTTCGCTGCGCTCGCCATGACGTTTTCCTGTTCCTGCGGCGGGATGCGTCAACGACGCCTCAACGATTCCTTCATCATTTTAACCGCTATACGAAGAGCGTGTCAAACCCAGAACCCGTAGGTCTTCACGTCGCTGAACATGCCGTAAATCGTCCACAGGCTGCCGGGGATGAACTCGCCTAAGACTAATCCGAGCGCAAACGGCACGGCGATGGTGCGATAGGTCTTGGAGCCGCCGTAACGCAGGAGGGCGACTTTGATCATCCAAGCGATGAGCAACGGCATCCAGAGGCAGTTCATGCTCCAACTCGTGCTGGTGGCGAAGCCGACGGGGTGCAACGGGAAGTAGTTCAGGCGCAGGCGGAGGAAGTTGAGCAGCAGGGTAACCAGGAAGCCCACCACCACTGCGACCAGTCCATTGGTGTTGGTCGGCATCGGCGCGAGCAGCCACGAGCGCAGTTCGTTGTAGGGTTCAGGACCGAACGCCCACGCGGCGGGACCGACGATTTTGGAACTCATGCCGTATTGATAGTAGCAATGCAATTGCGCCCAGAAGCCGCTTACGGTGCCAACGATACCTGCGAGCAGTAGCGCGCCCCAGAACTTGCGCTGGGAGATACGCATGACCTGTGCGATGCGCATCCCTTCCAACTGAATCGGCTGCGGGTGTCCGCGATAGGCGCGGTTGAACCAGAACATGAGTTTAGCGGCGGTCTGGCTCTGCTCGCTCCACACCGCCGTTTTGCCCGTGCCGAACATCCAGGACAGCGCTTGGTCGGGGCCGGCGTGGTGCAAGTCATGCGCGGGCGGTCCGAGTTCGGCGCGGATGCGCGTGACCGAGATGGACATGAGAAAGTAGATGAGGAAGAAGATGAGCGCAATCCATAACCCCATGCCCAGCCGACACGCGAACCAAATCATCAACCCCGCGCCCAGCAGAAATCCGAGTAACGCGATGCGGTAACTCACGGGTTCGTCGGAGTCGTCCAGTGCGCTGCGCACGCCGAGGGCTTTCTTAAACACCTCTTTCAGGTAGCCCCGCGCCATCCACAGGGCGGC
>JANWYM010000252.1 GCA_025055355.1 Abditibacteriales bacterium | reverse complement strand
CTCAAACAGCCATGGGGACTGCACCTTGCGCCCTTCGCCGATCAAGATGGGCGGGGTCAACGCGCGCGCCTCTTCAGGTTCCATCTCAGTCTTGGCGACAACCTGCTCTACGATGAGCGGCACCACGTCACCGCCCAAGCCCGGCGCGTGGACGAGCACCTCCTTTTCAGGCACTTCTACGCTACCGCCCGCTTCGCCGCCCTCCAGACCGGGAACCTCCTTCCACAGTTGGAAGTAAATGTTCCCCTCTTCTCTCGTCGTGGTCAGTCCCTCCAGGTGATATATCTTCTGTTCACCTTTGTCGTAGCGCGCGAAGGTCAGGTTCTCCAACTGGAACTGGTGACAGCCGATGCAGTTCTGACGGCGGATAATGCGCAAGCCGCGAGCGATGGCTGCCTCGCGCTCGTCCAGTCGTTTCTGCCAGTTCGGTGGCACCTGCTCATCGGTCAGCCCCATCAAAAAGGTGGTGACAGCGCGAATCTGTTTCTCGGTGAAGTTAAACTTGGGCATGCGCAGTTTGTCTTTGAACTCTTTGTAGCGTCCCTCATCGTAGGAGCGGGGGGCGCGCAGTTTCTGCATGACCCACGCGATGCGCGCCTTGGCGGTGTTGTGGCGGGCGTGATGCAAGCCGACCGTGTGGAGGACTTTCTCTTCCAGCAAGCCGTAGTCGAGCAACTCCACCGGCTTGGAACCGAACTGCGACAACTCCGCACCGATTTTGCTCCGCCCCTCCATCCCCTTGATGGGATGGCAGCCGAAGCAACCGTAGTGTTCGATGAGGGTCTTGCCCTGCCGCGCCTTCAGCGGGTCGTCCAAGGAAGCGTTGGAACGTTGGAAGGTCGGAGCGTTGGAGCGTTGAGTGGTGAGGTAGGCAGCGATGTTTGAGGCTTCCTGTCGCGTCAGACGCAGGCTGGGCATCAGCCCATTGGGCTGGTGTTTTTTGGGGTCCATCAGCCAACTAACCATGTAGTCATAGCGCATTTTCTCGCCGATGCGGGCGAGGTTGGGCGCGAAGTCACCTTCGCCCTTTTTGCCCGACAGACTGTGGCAAGCGAGACAGCCGACGCTCTCAAACAGTTTCTTGCCCGCCGCGATCACATTGGGCGGGAAGGAGGCAGGTTGTTCAAGTTCCGCTGGCGGCTTGTCGGCGTTCTGCCACAAGTAAGCAGCGATTTGCTCCGCTTGTTGCCGCGTGAGGTAGAAGTGGGGCATCTTGGTCGTCGGGCGGAATTTTGTGGGTTTTTCAATCCAGTCCACCAACCACTGGGAAGAGACCAACTTCTTGCGTAGTTCGCGCAGGTCTGGCGCGATCTGACGGTCGGTTTCTTCGGGAGTGAGTTGCGCGATGGCATGACAGCCGATGCAGCCGTGTTCGACGGCGAGGCGACGCCCCTCGTTCAACACCGGCGCCCCCTTCAACTCCGTTTCTTGCTGGTGACACTTCAGGCAGGTCGCCTGCGCGAACTCACCGCGCAGCAGGGGCATGGTCACGAACTCCACCTCGCCGTGCGCGTCCTTGACGCTGCTGGCGGCGAACCCCTGTCCGCGATGGCAGGGCGTGCAGCCGAACTTTTCAACGGGATGCACCGCGAGGATGTTCAGCACGCGGGGTGGCTTGGACTGGGCGTTGGTGTCCTTCTTCTCTTTCTTGTCTTTTGGGGCGGCTTCGGCCTCTCCCTGAGCCGCTGCTGGTAGGAAGAACACATCGGGATGGGAGCGGAACGGGTGCGCGAAGAGTTTGTCGGTGAAGCCCTTGCGGTCGGCGGCGACGTGGCAACTCTGGCAGCGGTCAACGACTTTCAGTTCTTGGTTGAACACCTGACGCAGTTTGATTGGCTCCTTCTGAATCGCCTCCAGTCCCAACTCCGCCTCGCGCAGCCGTGCCTCGTAGGGCGCCATCTTTTTCTCGGCGGCGTCCTTTTCAGCAGCGAGTTCAATGAGTTTGTTTTGCGCTTTTCTTTTGCGCTCCTGCAGGTCCTCCATCTTGGCTAAGAGGGGATTCACCTCTCGCTCCAGGGCGGTGACGCGCTGATAGAGGCTTCTCTTCTTGCCCTCATCCTTGGTATGCTCCATGACATAGATGAGGGCTTGATAATCGCCGCGCACCAACTGCAACTGCGAGCGCACTTCTGCCAATTGTTTCTCCAGCTGCGCAATTTCGGCGCGCGTGGCGAGGACGGTGGGATTCTTTTCATAGCGCTGCACCGCCGCCTGATAGGCTCGGCGCAGTTGTTTGTATTCGTCGGAGGCTAAGACGCGCTTGGCTTCCGCCAAGTCTTCGGCGTATTTGCGGCGCGCCAGCGTGAAGAAGTCCCGCTGGTATCGTTTCCACGGGCGGCGGGTGTAAACTTCATCCCAAAGCGCGCACGCCATTGAGGCCAACAGCAGCACGCCCACAATCACGAAATAGCGGGAAAAAGACTGTCGCTCCCACGGTTCGGAGGGCACCGAGATCGCGCGTTCGCGTGTTCGTCGCATTACAACTTCACGGGTTCATGGGTTCACGGGTTCATAGGTTCATACGCACGTGAGAGTTTTCCATGAACTGATGAACTGGTGAACTCATGAACTATCACACATTGAACCACGGCGTCACCCAGATGTATTTGATGTGAAACACCAAGCGCAGGATAATCTTGATGGGGATCGCCATCATCGTCCAAAAGAACCAGTACTTAATCATGAAGCGCACCAGCCCCAGTTGCAGGTCGGGCAGTTGTTTCTTCACGGCGTAGCGATATGTCCCGCCCAAGGTGAGGGCGTAGTAGAGCGTAATCGCCAGAAAGCCGATAATCATGGAGGCGGTTGGGGTGGCAAGGGCTTTGATGCCCGTGATGTTCGCCAGAAACTGATTCAAGTCCACGTTGGTCTCGGAGACAACACGGTGTGGATCCCACCGCTCCCAAGGCCAGAACCACATCCAACCCGGACCGCGCATGAACGTGCCGATGACCACCATCACCACCCACAGCCCAATGAAGCCGAACAGGAACGCCAGGATGGCGAACCGCCGCTCGGCAAAGGTGTAGTAACCGTTGCCTTTGTGGGGTTGGCTGTCCAGATAAGGAATCGCCATTAACCCGATGATGATGAGCGTCGGTAGAACGACGCCAGCAATCCAGGGGTCGAAATAGACGAGCAGTTCCTGCAACCCCAAAAAATACCAGGGGGCTTTAGAGGGGTTGGGGGTGAAGTTCGGGTTCGCAGGTTCTTCCAAGGGCGCGTCCAAGAAGATTGACCAGAACATCAGAAAGACAATCACAACCAACGCTGCCAAGAACTCCACCTTGACCAGAAAGGGGAAGGTGTGCACGCGTTTAGGCAGTTTCATCTCTTCGGGGGTGTAAAAGATGTCCACCGTCGCCGCGCCGTTGCTCTCCTGCAGAGCCGTCCCCTGCTGGAACTCAGAGGAGGCCCTGTTACTGGCAGCCTGACGGCGCAAGCGGTCGTTTTTAATCCCCAATCGCAGTGCCACCGTCGTGTAGAAGGCGACCAGAATCATCATCAACACGATGGGGATGTTGTCGGGTTTAGAGACGATTAACCAGATGTTTTGCCACACAGCCTAACTCCATGTTAAAAGGGGTTGGCAGGTTGGAACGTTGGAACGTTGGAACGTAGCAGGTTGGAACGTTGAGCCTGCTAACGTGCTGACCTGCCCACGTGCCAACCTGTCAACGTGCCAACGTGCCAACGTGCTAACCCTCCAACTTGGGTCCTGAGATGCCGCCGTCTTTGCGCACGCGCCAGAAGTGCACCATGAGCAGGATGCCGACGAGCAACGGCAGGGCAATGCAATGCCAGATGTAAGCACGCAGCAGAGCGTTGCCCGCGACGATGGAGCCGCCCAACAGGGCGAAGCGCACATCGTTATAAGCCGTCATGCCCAACTGCTCACCGAACGGTCCTTCATGTCCCAAAATCGGCGTGGCACGCGCCATGTTCGTTCCCACTGTGACCGCCCACATGCCCAACTGGTCCCACGGCAGCAAGTAGCCGGTGAAGGAGAGCAACATCGTCAGCGTCAGCAAGCAGACGCCAACGACCCAGTTGAACTGACGGGGCGGCTTGTAAGACCCCGTCATGAACACGCGCAGCATGTGCAGCCAGACGGTGATGACCATGAGGTGCGCCGCCCAGCGGTGCATGTTGCGCAGCAGGGGACCGAACGGCACGTCGTGCATGAGATACTTCATGTCTTGGTAAGCATTGGCGGTATCGGGGTGATAATAGAACATCAGGAGCACGCCTGTGAAGGTCAGGATGAGAAAGACGAGGAACGAGATACCGCCCATGCCCCAGGTGAAGAAGTATTTGCAGCCGTGCCGACTGACGTGAGATGGATGCAGGTGCAGGTAGACGGTATCCAGGATCCACAGCAGCCGCGTGCGGGGGGTGTCGCCCGGCGGGATGCGGTAGATAGAGCGATAGATGTCGCTCTCGGTGATCTCTTTCTGCACCTTCTTGATGACCTCATCAATCCTGTTGCTCATAGTGAGTGATTGTCACGTAGAGAACGCTGGAACGTTGGAGCGTTCCAACCTTCCGCATTTTGTTACACCTTCAAGTAGGCTCCGGGTTTGTCCCACTCGCCGCGCTCGTAGCGGAACACTACGCTGGTGTCAATGAGAATCTGCCCGTCCTCGGCGAGGGTGATTTTCACCCGCTCTAAAGGGCGTGGGGCGGGGCCTTCGTAGTTAATGGCCTCGCGGGTGAAACCGCTGCCATGACAGGGGCATTTGAACTTGTTCTCCGCCTCAATCCAAACGGGGGTGCAGCCCAGATGCGTACATTTAGCGAGGATGGCGTAAAAACCGTCCGCCTCGCGCACGATCCAGACGCGATGGCTCTGCTGATATTTGGTCTCCACGCGCCCGATGGTGTATTCGCTGGGGAAGCCGGCTTTGAACACGGTGGGCGGCTCAAACAGGGCGCGGGGGAAGAAGAACCGCGCTGCGGCTACTGCCCAGCCGCCCAAGAAGGTGAAGATACTTCCCCACGTCAAGCGCCGCAGGAAGCGACGCCGCTGCAATTTCAACTCTTGCTCCCGAATCAGGAGCGGATGGGGCGCGGGTTCCGCCGGCGCCGGGGGCGCGCTGGGGGCAGCCCCATCGCCGCTGGATTCAGCGGCGACCGCTTGCCGTTTCGGGATAGGACGGGGGCGCGTTGCTGTCGGCGCGGGCTTCTCTGCTGCGGTAGTGGGTGCGTCTTCAGGTTTTGCCGCGCCCTTTTGCTCCTCCTGACGCACTTCGTCCATTATGCTCTCACCTCCATACGACTGGCAGGGAGTCTAACCCCTTCCTCGAGGTCTTCGATTGCCTTCCCCTCGCGGAAGGGACCGAAGGTCGAAACTCCCAAAGATTCGCAATAGGTGCCGTCGGGCCAAACCACCGTGATTGCCCCCTTCTGCACACACACGTCCTCACACAGTTTGCAGCCCACGCAATCGCGAGGACGCGCGTCGAAGGCAACTTTGAAAAAGTGTCCTTCGTCCTCGATCATCTCCAGGCAATTGAAGGGGCAGGCATCAACGCACAATTCGCAGGCGGTGCAGAGATCCTCGTTCACCACGGCGTAAGGACGCGCTTTGGGGTTGATGCGTCGCTGGGGGATACCGTGCTGGTCTAAAATGCAATCGTCCACCGGGCAGTAACTCGCGCACACGCCGCAATCAATGCACAGCGGCGCATAAATGACGTAGATCTTCTTGGACTCACCCTCAATGCAGTTAGTCGGGCATTTCTTCGCGCACAAGTCACAGCCGATGCACTTCTCGGGCTGGATAAAGTGAGGCATGTTCGTTCAAGCCCTCACTGGCGCATCAGGCAAAATTTCTCGGCGAAAGACCGCAGGGTCAATTTTGCGTCATGCGCTATACGTTTCCCAACAATCCGATCAGCGAACGCTTCGCCCTGACAGCGAAACGCTCGCCGCTTGCTAATTTTAGCACAAGCGGGATACAATGTAAAGGGTCGTCAAGGGGGATTTCCAGTTTTTATCGGACGGGACTCCCACCAAAAATCCCTTTACAAACAGGGATGACTTTGTTAAAATTTACGCAGAGTTGGAAAACCCATCTTAATAAGGAGTTGAACGATCCATGAAGAGATTGCTTCTGTCCCTCATAGCGGGCGGCACGGTGCTGCTCTCGCTCGCGGTCTACGTCCTCGTCGGCTGGTCAACGTTCCATCCTGCTCCCGCTGTCGGTGCTGCTTCAGGCAACGCCACCATCAAAGGGAGAGTCATCTACGACGGCAAGCCCCCCAAGCGCAAAGAGATCAAGGTCACGGAAAAGAAATGCTCAGCCCACCTCAAAGGGAAACCCATTCCTGCTGACAACCTCGTTGTCAGCAGCGATGGCGGCATCAAGTGGGCATTTGTTTACGTCAAGTCCGGCGTGAAGGGCAAATACGACCCTCCCGCCAAGCCCGTTGTTCTCAA
>JANWYM010000251.1 GCA_025055355.1 Abditibacteriales bacterium | reverse complement strand
CCAGCCGTAATACGTTGGCAGGTTGACACGTTAGCACGTTGGCACGTTACAACGTTAGCACGTTGGCACGTTGGCAGGTTCAAAGTGCCAACCTGCTAACCTGCTCACGGGCCTCGTCTTCTTGGCAGACTGGCTTCAGCAGCTGACCATCGGCATCGTCTTGGGTAGCGTGTATGCCCTCATCGCGTTGGGCTACACGATGGTCTATGGCGTTTTGCGCCTCATTAACTTCGCGCACGGCGACGTGTATATGCTGGGCGCGTTTTTTGGCTACTTCGCCGCGAACGCGCTGCGCACGGCGGAACACCCGTCGCTGTGGCGGGCGGCGGCGGTGTTTCTGATAGCGATGGGGCTGTGCGCGCTGGTGGGGATGACCATCGAGCGTTTCGCCTACCGCCCGCTGCGGCAGGCGCCACGCCTCACCGCCCTCATTACCGCCATCGGCGTCTCCTTTCTGTTGGAATACGGTGGACAACTCGTGTTCGGCGCCGACCCCAAATCGTTCCCCGACGTGATAGAAACGAAGCCCGTCGTCGAGTGGGAATACAAAGGCTCGTTCCTCATCATCACCAACACGCAGGTCGTCATTGTCGTCGTGGCGTTCGCGCTGATGCTGTTGCTGCGCTTCATCGTGCTTCACACCAAAATCGGTAAGGCGATGCGGGCGGTGGCGCAGGACCGCGAAGCCGCCGCGCTGATGGGCGTCAATACCGACGCCGTGATCTCCTTCACGTTCGCGCTGGGGTCCGCGCTGGCGGCGGCGGGCGGCATCCTCATCTCGCTCTACCAGCCGAGCATTGACCCGCTCATGGGTGTGCTGCCCGGCTTGAAGGCGTTCGTCGCCGCCGTGTTGGGCGGCATCGGGAACATCCCCGGCGCGGTGTTGGGCGGGTTGCTGATGGGGTTGGCGGAAACGTTCGTCATCGCCAACACGCTTTGGCTGCCGCCGATTCTGATGCGGTTGGGCATGGCGAAGGAAAGCGCGAGCGGTGTGGACATCTCTAACTATGCCGACGCCATCGCGTTTCTCATCCTCATCGTCGTGCTGCTCGTGCGCCCCAGCGGGTTGCTGGGGTCGGTGCAGAGGGAGAAGGTGTGAGAATGAAGTATTCGTGTATTCGGGTATTCGGGTAACGGCTCCAACACGCGAACACGCAAATACGCGAACATGCGAATAGCCTCATCTAAACTTTTGCGTTTCGCGCTTCTCTCCCTCCCCGCCGCAGGAAAACGTCATGGCGAGCGGAGCGAAGTCGTCCCCTGCGCGGGGGATTGCTTCGTCGCTCTGCGCCTCGCAATGACATTTTCACACGGCGGGGATGGCTCTGCTCCGCTCGCCATGACAGGCATTTTCGCAGGAAAGGGCGAAACGCAAAAGTTTAGTCCTCATGAAGCGACTCATCAACCTGATTCTCCTGTTGTTGACCGTCACTGCGCTGCTGATATTGAACGCTTGGCTGCCGCGCTGGCTGAATCCCTACATCAACCAGATTATCATCATGGCGGGCATCAACATCATCCTCGCCGTGAGCCTTAACCTCATCAACGGGTTCACTGGGCAGTTCTCCATCGGGCACGCGGGGTTCATGGCGGTGGGCGGCTATGCGAGCGCAGCCTTTACCTATTATCTATGGAAACTCCACTTCAAGGGGGCGCATGCGCCAGGGGGCATGACGGGCTACGCCATTTTTTTTGCCGCGCTTCTCATCGCGGCTTTGAGCGCGGCGGTCATGGGTTTCCTCGTCGGCGTGCCGTCCCTCCGATTGCGCGGCGATTATCTGGCGATTGTGACGCTGGGGTTCGGCGAAATCATCGTTGCCCTCATCAACAACATCGAGGTCGTCGGCGGCTCGCGCGGCTTCACCGACATCCCGTTTTACACGAACTTCTTCTGGGTCTATCTCGTCGTGGTAGCGACCGTCCTAATGACCCGCAACCTCGTGCAGTCGGCGCACGGGCGCGCGCTGATCGCCGTGCGTGAAGACGAAATCGCCGCCGATGCTATGGGGATTAACACCACCCGCTACAAGGTGCTGGCGTTCGTCATCGGCTCCGCCTGCGCCGGCGTCGCGGGTGCGCTGCAAGGTCACTACAACCTATCGTTGCATCCGAGCGCGTTCAAGTTTCTCAAGTCGGTGGAAGTCATTATCATGGTCGTATTGGGGGGGATGGGCAGCATCACCGGCTCCGTTCTCACCGCTATCTTTGTCACCGTGCTGTTGGAGTTGCTGCGGTTTCCCGTCTGGGTCGCTTGTATTTTCTTCGCGCTGATTTTAGCGACGGCGATTTTGAGCCGTCCACGCGTGCCGCTCATTAAAGAGCAATTGGTTCCTCAAATCCTCGTCTGCGTCGGGGCAACCCTTTTGCTCGTGTTCGCGCTTGCGCCGATAGTTCACAGTGCGCTGCTGCAGGTGGCGTGGTTTAAGGCGCACTGGGCGCCGATTGGGACGCGCCTCATTTTCGTCGGCATCGCCGCTGCCGCCGTGCTGCCGATGAAGCGGCTGGACGTGTGGACGCGCTTTCTGTTCAAAAACTTCATTTACGCGCTGGTTCTGACCTGCGTGCTGCTGTTCGCGCGCAAGTGGTTCAACGACAACGCCGCAGGCTTTCGCATGATTATCTACTCTGCGCTCCTTGTCATTCTCATGCTCAACCGCCCGCAAGGGCTGTTCGGCAAAGCTGAACTCAGCGCGGCGACGTGGCGACGGCTCTTTAAGCCGTTGGCACGTTAGCACGTTGGGGACCTCAGCGCGGCGGCGAGTCACTGGGAGAATCGGTCAGCATGATGAGTCCATCAACCATGTCGTTACTCGAGATGTCCTCCTGCACCATCCGCTTCGGTGGGCTGGCGGCTGTGTCGGACTTCAACCTGCGACTGGAAGCGGGCGAATTGGTCAGCCTCATCGGCCCGAACGGGGCGGGAAAGACGACGGTGTTCAACATGATTACGGGTGTCTATCCCCCAACGGAGGGGCGCATCTGGTTTGCAGGACGCGACATCACGGGCTTGCCGCCTTACCGCGTCGCCCGCTGCGGCATCGGGCGCACGTTCCAGAACATCCGCCTGTTCAAGGAGATGAGCGTGTTCGACAACGTGCGCGCCGCGTTCTGCAACAGCGCGGGCTACGGTTTGCTGCCCAGCGTGTTGCGCACGGGAAGATTTCATCGGCGCGAGGAGGCGATGGCTGAGGAGGCGCATCAACTCCTTAAACTCTTTGCGTTGGACCGTCGCGCCCATGAGTTGGCGAAGAACCTGCCCTACGGCGACCAGCGCCGACTGGAAATTGCCCGCGCCCTCGCGGTGCATCCCAAGCTGTTGCTGCTGGATGAACCGACCTCCGGCATGAACCCGACGGAAACCCACGAGGTGACCCAGCTCATCGCGTGGATTCGCAAAGAGTTCAACCTGACGATTTTGCTCATCGAGCATCACATGAGCCTCGTCATGAGCATCAGCGACCGCGTCATCGTTCTCGACAGCGGGATCACCATTGCTGAAGGCGAGCCGGCGGAGGTGCAGAGGAATCCCCGAGTGATTGAAGCGTATCTGGGAGAAGCGGCGTAATGCCGCGTATTCGGGTATTCGGGTATTCGAGTCACAACTTAAACACCCGAACACCTGAACACCCGCATAGCGAATGTTAGAGATTTCCCGCCTTGATGTTTACTACGGCGTCATCCGCGCCCTGCATAGCGTTTCGCTGCACGTGGGCAAGGGTGAAATCGTCACCCTCATCGGCGCGAACGGCGCGGGCAAAAGCACCACGCTGCGCACCGTCTCCGGCTTGCTGCGCCCGCTGGCGGGGGAGATTCTTTTTGAGGGCGAAGACATTACGGACATGCCGCCGCATCGCCGCGTGGCGTTGGGCATCGTGCAAGTGCCAGAAGGGCGCCGCGTATTCCCCCAGATGTCCGTCGGCGAGAATTTAGACTTGGGCGCCTATGCTCGCAAGGACAAAGCGGGCATTAAACAGGATTTAGAGCGGGTGTTTTCGCTCTTTCCCATTTTAGCCGAACGGCGCAAGCAAGCGGCGGGCACCTTGAGCGGCGGTCAACAACAGATGCTTGCCATCGGGCGCGCGCTCATGGCACGCCCCCGTCTGCTGCTGATGGATGAACCCTCGCTCGGACTGGCGCCGCTCATCGTCAAGGACATCTTTCATGTCATCGCGGAAATCCGCAAACAAGGCGTGACTGTGCTCCTCGTTGAACAGAACGCGCACATGGCGCTCTCCATCGCCGACCGCGGCTACGTGTTGGAGACGGGGCGCGTTACCCTCAGCGGCCCTGCGAAAGAGTTGATGGCGAACGAGGAAGTTAAAAAGGCATATCTGGGGGGATGATGAGACCTACGCCCATCGGCACTGACGGGCTGGCAGGGACGCCCGCGCCCCTACCGCGCATCGGCGGAAGGTTCACTCGATTGTGTTTCGCGCTTCTCTCCCTCCCCGCTGCAGGAAACGTCATGGCGAGTGGAGCGAAGCCATCCCCTGCGCGGCAGTAATCTCCTCCGCTGGGGATGGCTTCGCTTCGCGCGCCATGACGAGCAAGGGGGACGGATGCGCCCCGCGCGCTGTGACAGGCATTTTCAAAGGAAAGGTCAAAACGCTAAAGTTTAGTCTATCACCGTCGCCGCCACGGCATTGGACAGCGTGTTCAACAATCGCCCCGCTTGGGGCTGGTTGGTGAAGATGACGCAAATCAGCCCGGTATCCGGGTCCGCCCACGCAGTGGTTCCCGTCGCGCCCGCGTGACCGAAGGCGCGCGGGGAGGCGATTTCGGCGATGTGGTGCGCGCCGCGCGGCTGGTTGAGCCGCCAGCCCAACCCCCATGCTTGCTCTAACTTCACGCGGTCGGGAATGTCAGGCATTGGGGGAATATGGTTTGCGGTCATGGTGTCCACCAGCGGCTGGCTCAAAATCTGCTTGCCGGCGTAGCGCCCGCCGTTGAGGAGCATCTGCAGAAAGATAGCATAATCGCCGACGGTGGTGTGCATCCCTCCCCACGGCGCACCCAAATCGCGCCAGTAGTCGCTGTTCCACGTCCACTGCTGTTCCTCTTGTTCCGTGAGCGTCACTGTGGCGATACGCTCGCGGCGCAGTCGCCCCATGCCCAGATAAGAATCAGTCATCGCCAGCGGAATGAAGAACTCGTATTCCAGAAACTCGCGCAAAGAGACGCCGGCGATGCGCTCCACGATGGCGCCCAACAGGAGAATGCCCATGCTCTGATAGCGACAATCCGTGCCTGGCGCGAACAGCAGCGGCGTCGTGCAGGTGCGTCGGAGAAACTCCTCCAGTGGGGCGCGCTGCTGGCGCAGTTCGACGTTCTCCGGCAGCATGTCAGGGAGTCCGCTGGTGTGCGTCAGCAGATGCCGCACGCGCACTTCCCGCCGGTCCGCGCCGCTGAACTCGGGCAGGAGGGAACTCACTGGGTCGTCTAGTAGCAGTTGCCCTCGCTCGATGAGCAACGCCACCGCCGTCGCCACAATCGGCTTGGTCGGTGAGGCAACCAGAAAAATCGTATCCGGTTGCGTGATGCGTGGCTCGCGCTCGGTCTGTCCTAACGGTATCATCTGGCCAAAGCCGCGATGCAACACGATGATCCCGCGCCGCGCCACTAACATCGCCGCACCCGGAATCTTGCCCTCTTTGACATAGTCTTCCATCAACAGCGTGACGCGTTCCAGCCGCGCCCGCGAAATCCCCACGTCTTCCGCCCTGCCGGGGCGGAGCATGTTCTGTTCGAGTATCATCTCTCCTCCACAAATCGTCCTCGTCCTCGTCGTCGTCCACGTTCTCGAACCTCAATAAAGACCGACGACGAGGACGACGACGACTTTCATACGGCGTGGTGACCCGACGCGGGAAGTGAGGGCGAAGCATTTCGAGAGTTGTTCGCCGAACAACTCTCAAGGTGCTTCTACCCCTCCTAAAGTTCCATGAAGTAATGCACCTGCCGCGCTACTTCCTTGAACCCGCAACTCGGATACAAGTGTTGACCGACGGGGTTTTGCGATAGTGTCTCAATTTTGGCGTATTTCATCCCCTTCTGTCGCGCCCAGTCCAACGCCGCCAGAATTAGCTGCCGCCCGATCCCGCGCCCTTGATATGCTGGTTCTACGGCTAAGTTGGGAATCCACGCCACCTTCGTCGCCTCGTCGAAGCGCATGGTGATGTAGCCGATAACGCGCCCATCCTCCTCCGCGACGAGAACGCCGTCGGGCTGCGCGTCGCAGTCCCAATCAATGTGCCGCCGCTTCCGCCACGCCCAGTCCGTGCCGTTGATGAGACCGAACTGCTGCTCAATGTTGCGGTCAATCGAGACCTCCGCGAACGTGCGGGCGGTGATGTCTTTCAAAACTTCGCGGTCCTCAGGACGGTAAAGGCGGATGTGCATAAGAGCCTCGTGAAGAGGGGAAGTAAGGGGAAGTAAGGGGAAGTAGGGGGAAGTAAGGGTAAGT
>JANWYM010000250.1 GCA_025055355.1 Abditibacteriales bacterium | reverse complement strand
GTTCGCCCGCCATCTGCACGCCGATTAGCAGCAGGTGCACGGCAAAGCCAATGAGGCATCCCACGACGCACTGGGTCACCACCAGGAACGCGAACGTCATCGGCTGCCTCAGCATCTCTTCCCACATCGCCGCGTCCTCCCCCAATTCATGCATCACGTGTGGCGTGAAGACGAGCGCCGTCAACGCGGCAAGCCACACCTTCACCTGCGGTGGAATGACCGCGCTGCTCAACACCGGCGCGGCGAAAAACAGACTCGCCGTCCGCGCCAGCGCCAGCAGGAAGACTTGCAGTTGGATGGGAGCGATACCGAGAACTTCCAACGTCCAGGTATTTAGATGCTTGGGTATTTAGGTGGGCGGGTGTGCGGCTAACGACGCAAATACCCGAACACCTGAATACCCCAATGCCTACTTCACCAAGTCCGGGATGCCTGACAGCAATTGGGTGGTGAATGAGACCAACTGATTTAACATCCATGAGCCCAGCAGCACGAACGCTAACACGACGCTCAGGACTTTCGGGACGAAACTCAGGGTCATCTCCTGAATCTGCGTCACGGCTTGGAACACGCTCACCACCACGCCCGCAATCAGCCCGAATCCCAAAATCGGCAGCGAGAGCAACAGCGTCATCCACAAGGCTTGGTGAGCGAGTTCGATTACGGTCAGGTCCGTCATAACCTCTCGAACGTTTCAAGGTTCCGAGGTTGGAACGTTGAAACGTTCAATCGCAACTTTTGCGTTTTGCCCTCCCCTTCGAGAATCCCTGCCATGGGGAGAGGGGTGGCTTCACCCCGCTTGCCAGGACGTTTGCCTGCGGGCGATTCAGGTGAGGTCAATGAAAACTCAGCATCAACGACTTCACGATGAGATGCCATCCGTCCACCATGACGAACAGCAGGATTTTGAACGGCAGCGAAATCGTCACCGGCGGGAGCATCATCATGCCCATAGACATCAGCGCGCTGGCGACGACGAGGTCGACGATGAGAAACGGGATGTAAATGATGAAACCGATTTGGAACGCGGTCTTGAGTTCACTGATGACGAACGCCGGGATGAGAACGTGCGTCGGCACATCGTCGGGCGTGCGCGGACGCGGGTGCTTGGACAGACGGATGAACAGGGCGAGGTCTTTATCCCGCGTCTGCCTGAACATGAATTGGCGCAGCGGCTTCACACCTTTACGCAGAGCCTCTTCGTAACCGATTTGGCTGTTCAGATAAGGCTGGAGGGCGTCGTCGTGGACGCGCTTCCAGACGGGAGCCATCACGAAAAACGTCAAAAACAGCGACAGCCCGATGAGAACCAGATTGGGCGGCATCTGCATCGTGCCTAAGGCGTTGCGCACGAACGAGAGGACGAGGACGATGCGCACGAACGAAGTCGTCAGAATCAGCAACGCGGGCGCGAGCGACAAGACCGTGAGGACAAAAAGGATTTGCAGCGTCGCGGCGACGTCGTTAGGTCCCTTCGCCTTCTCTATGCCGACGGTGATCTTCGGCAGGGTCGGCTCCACCTGGGCGGGCGCCGCCCCAGCAACAAGCAGCACGAGGGCGAGCGATGCTAACCAGCATTTCTGCCGACGGATGGCATGTATCAACGGATAGCCACAGCGGACTGGCAAGATGCCGTATCCGTTGGTGCACTGCATCCGTTGGCAGGGGATATGGAATATCGGTGCAGAACTCAACGACGGCATGACTTTCTTACTTTATGAAGACTCACGCAACTTGAGTATCTTTTCGCGCAGCAGGGTGCGTCCGTCTTTGCCCTGACCCAGAGCCGCGATGTCGGCAGTATCCTCGTGCCGTCCTGCGACCTCCTGTAAGGCGCGCAGGGCGGCGGCGAAGGAAGGGGAGTCACTCTGCGCCGCCGGCGCCACGGGTGACTCAACTTCGCAGATGAGTTGGACCGCGTTCGCGGTGGAAGCCAGCAGCAGTTTCTGCTCGCCGACAGTGACGAGGTGGAGGGCGCGGTTCGGACCCAAGCCGACGGTTTCCAGAACCTTGATGTCCCCTTGGGCGGACATGCCCAACAGGAGGGGTTTCTTTGCCATCCACAGTTTGAGGACATAAACGGTGAGATAAATCAGACCGACGACAACCGCCAACTTGATGACCAGCCCCAGCCCGGAGAGCCAATTGACCGCTCCCGGAGGGTCGTGGCTCAGGTTGTTGCGGCTCAGATTTTCGCCGCTTGCCTTGCCGCTGTCGGCGTCCAACGTGCGCAAGACATCGGAGAACTCGGTGTGAACCGCATGGTGTCTGTTCCCGACTGGCTGAGACGGGGACTTGGCTTTCGGCGCGATAGTGACGGGGGCAGGGGCAGGGGTGTTGGTCCGCGACGGCGCGGACGCGGTGGCTGTTGATGCGGTGTTCGGAGGAGAGGACTCAGCACGCGATGCGCGTCGGGGGCGGCGCGTTGCTGACGTGTGCTGCGTCAGCGTCAGACGTTCAGAGGAAGAAGCCGCCCCTCCAGCGGAACTGCTCACGGGGGATGGAGCAGATAAGGGGTTTTGAGCGGGCGGCGCGCCGTTGCCCGTCCGCACGGTAGTCGGTGGTTCGGTGAGCCGCTTTCGTCCGATGATGCGGGACGCAGTCGGAGACGATAAGGAGGGAGAAGACGCAGAAGAGGAATCCTTGCGCGCCGTGGCGTCCGATGCCACTGGTGGGTCGGGACGATCCGTCTCGGTGGGCGTCTTCTGCGACGTCTCTTGGGCGACTGCGGGGAGGACCCAGCCCATCAGGACAAGGAGAGCGCACCCCGTTAAGCAGGAGGCGGGGGGGTGAACCGGAACCGACTGGGCGTGGTTTGGGGTGAAAAGCATGGGCAATCCTTCGCTCCTCTCTTACGACGGCGCCGCCCGCTCTTCTCGTGTGACCACTTGAATCACACGAAACCCGAAGTTCTCATCAATGACCACAACTTCCCCTTTGGCGACCAAACGGTCGTTTACGTAGAGGTCCACGGGCTCGCCCGCTAAGCGGTCCAGTTCCACAATGGAGCCAGGACCCAGTTGCAGGATGTCGCGGATGCGCATTTTGCTGCGCCCCAACTCTACGACGGCGGTCACGGTCACATCCATGAGCAGGTCCATGTTCCCGGCGGGTTGAACAGGGGCATGGCCCCTGAGCGGCTGGAACTGTGCCCTCTCCACCACGACCTCCTCCACCGCCGGGCTCGTTCCTGCTTCGTTGACCACTTGACTCGTCTGTTCCATGACAGCCTCCTAACGGAGGCGAAGCGGACTGCTTCGCTCTTGCTGGGAAACGGTGGGGCAAAGGAGTTGCCCATAAAAAAGCGGGGAAAAGCCCCTTACACCGACGATGTGTGGTGAACTTTTCCCCGCGTCATGGGGAAGGATTCCCCAACGGGGTTAAATTGTCGCCCGCGACGCCCAACCTACCTTTCGCTGAACGCGCGCAGGGCGGCGTCCGCGATGTGAGGGAGTGGCACCACCTCCGCTGCCGCCCCTAAGGCGATGGCTTCTTTGGGCATGCCGAACACGACACTCGTCTGTTCGTCCTGCGCGATGGTATGCGCTCCGGCGCGGCGCATTGCCAGCAGCCCTTTGGCGCCGTCCGCGCCCATCCCCGTCAGGATGACGCCGACCGCATTGCACCCTGCGCTGCGAGCGACGGACTGGAATAGCACGTCCACGCTGGGGCGCTGGTAATGCACGAGCGGACCGTCTTTGACGCGCACCACGTAGCGCGCCCCGCTCTGCGTGAGCAGCATGTGATAGTTACCCGGTGCAATGAGGGCGACGCCGGGCACTACGCTATCGCCGTCGCGCGCTTCGCGCACCTCCATCAGGCAGACGCGATTCAGGCGCTCGGCGAAGGTGGTGGTGAACCCGGCGGGCATGTGCTGCACGATGACCGTGCCGGGTGTGGTGGCGGGTAGCCTCTTCAGCACCGCTTCGATCGCTTGCGTGCCACCCGTGGACGCCCCGATGGCAAGAATTTTATGCGTCGTTCGCAGTCGAGATAACGGCACAGGCGCAGTTGTGGTGGAGGGGACGTCGGCAGGGAGCCGCTGGGGCAGTTTCGCTGCCGCTGCTGCGCGGATAGCGCGCACCAGTTGATGCGCCACATCCGGCGTCGAGAACTGCGACCCCGGTTTGCTGATGACCTCTACCGCTCCCAACTCCAACGCTCGCAGGGCGGCTTCGCTGTTCTTGGGCGTCAGCGAACTGACGATGACCACGGGCAAGGGATAATGTTTCATCAACTTGGCGAGGAACGATAACCCATCCATGCGTGGCATCTCCACGTCAAGCGTGACAACGTCGGGCTTGAGTTTCACGATTTTGTCCCGCGCCACGTAAGGGTCCATCGCCGTCCCCACGACCTCGATGTCGGGGAACTTAGATAACTCCTCCGTCAACACCTTGCGGACGATGGCGGAATCGTCCACGACCAGCACGCGAATCATGCCGCCCTCTCTTGATAGCAACGTTAACACGTTGGCAGCTTAGGAGGTTGGCAGGTTGGCACGTTGAACTTGCCAACCTGCTAACCTGCCAACGTGCTAACGTTGTTAGCTGCTCTCGTCTAAGAAGAGCAGCACGTCAGCCCGTCCGCCCTCCAATCCGATGTGCGCTGCCGCTGTCGGTGGTTTGCCGTTCTGCGTTGTATCCTCCACAATTTGCGGTGGGCTGAGGTAAAAGACCTCCCTCGACCCTGTGATGGCGGGCAGGACATTACCACAAATCACGTTCGCAATTTCGCGCAAGGCGTCATGCTGTAAGCCTGGAGGGGGCGGTTCATCCTCGCCCAGCATGTTGGCGGCAAGCGTCGGCAGCCAATCCCCGCTAACCTGCACCATTAGGTGACCGCGCAATGGCCCGTTGAACGCCACGCTTACGGCAGCGTCCACGGGCGCGTTCCGCTGCTGTTCATTAAGTTCGGGCGTCGTGAAAAGGAACCCCAGTTCCTCAAAAGTCATAACCGCCGCTTGGCGAAGCGCTGTCTCCATCTGGCTCATGGTTCACCCCCGTCATCTTCACGATGGTCTGACTCAGGCTCTCTGGTGTAAACGGTTTATGAACGAACTCCACCCCTTTTTGTTGCAGCATCTCAATCCGCATCTCGCTGCTCTCGGTCGAGACGACCGCAATCGGCAGGTCTGCCGTCTCAGGGTTCGCCCGCACCTGGTTAATCATCTCCTCGCCGTTCATCACGGGCATATTGATGTCCACCAAGGCGAGGTCAATCCAGTGGTCGTGGAGGATTTGCAGCCCCTCCTGCCCATTGCCCGCCTCGTAAATCTCGCCCAGCGGCAACCCACTGAGGCGCAGGGTCTTGATAATCATGCGGCGCATAATCGCGCTATCATCTACGACCAGCACGTTTAACGCCATTATCGTCTCCCCTTTCGATGTGGGCTAAAGGCGACGTTCTTGCCCGTTGGCTCGGAGCAGCACCTCGCCGCTGCCGATGTGCAACGACATGGTGCGTGAATCTTGCCCGCCCACGTCATGCGCGTTGATCAGCACACCGTTCTTCCAGAACAGCTTTCGCAGCATGAGGAAATTCCGTTTGCCGATTTGGAAGTGGTCCTCCTCCCCATGACCCTGCAAGGACGCTCCCCCCGCGACCTTCACGACGAGTCGCTCCTTCTTTGCCCCGGCTTTGTAACACTCAATGAATAACCTCGGCACGCCTGTGTCTACAAACATATACGGGTTCTCCTTTGCCTTCGCCGGGTCAATGGTGGACAGAGGCAGCATCACATGGAGCAGCCCCCCGACCCGCGCCACCGGATCATGAATTGCAATCCCCAAGCAGCTCCCCAAAGCGTAGGTAATCAGCACATCATCAGGATGACTGGAAACCTTCATGTCTGCGACGCCTACGATGTGTTTCATCGCCTCTCCCTCGACCGACGGCGCAGAATACGCCGCCTCCCCGATGTCCCTCTATTTCACGTAAACAGCGGGCTGCACGTAACGGAAATCGTGCGTGAGTGCCGTCAGACTCTCCGCGTGACCTACGAACAGATACCCGCCCGGACGCAGCAGGGCGTAGTAACGCTGCACTAATCTTTGTCGCGTGGGATTGTCGAAGTAAATCATCACGTTGCGGCAGAAAATCACGTCAAACGGTCCGCGCATAGGCCACGCCTCCATCAAGTTGAGCCGCGCCAACCGCACCAACGCCCGC
Organism: Abditibacteriales bacterium; assembly: GCA_025055355.1. Classification (GTDB taxonomy): domain Bacteria; phylum Armatimonadota; class Abditibacteriia; order Abditibacteriales; family JANWYM01; genus JANWYM01. The sequence continues at coordinate 302 of JANWYM010000250.1, read as the reverse complement.
ACGCTGTCACGGACCTGATAAGCTCGTGTCGGCTGCGTCCGCACGCACACGAAATATTTGCGCAGCAGCAGCGGCGGCACGTCGTTCACGGTTTCCTCCTCGTAGACCGCCTCCCGCGCTTGCGTCAGCATCCGTTCAGAGATGTCCGTCGCCAAAATGCGCACATCTCGGCGCTCCACGTTCGGCAGATGCTCGTGCAGGAGGATAGCGAGCGAATACGGCTCCTCCCCCGACGAGCAGCCCGCGCTCCACAATCGAAGGGCTCGCTGCGTCGCCTGCCAACTGGGCAACACCTGCTCCCG
>JANWYM010000024.1 GCA_025055355.1 Abditibacteriales bacterium | reverse complement strand
TGGAAGTTAAGCAAACACGCGGAGAACGGTGTGGGCTGCAATCACTGTCATATCCCTGCTGACGACGCACCGAAGGAAATTCAGCAGGCATCCACGACCTGCCCCGACAAGCGGGTGCGGCGCGCGGTGTCGGCGCGCAACTGTTCCCCCTGTCATGACGACCAGATTGAGCAGTTCCACAAGGGCAAGCACGCTCTTGCGTGGGTGGCAATGAACGCCATGCCCACGACGCTGCAACAGCCGAGCGCCATCACCGCGGGCGAAAAAGGCTGTGGGGGATGCCACCGCATCGGGCGGGATGAGGGCAAGTGCGACGCCTGCCACACGCGGCACAAGTTCAGCCTCGAAGAAGCCCGCAAACCCGAAGCGTGCATGACCTGCCACATGGGCTTCGACCACCCGCAGTGGGAGATGTATTCCACCAGCAAACACGGCACGATTTACTTCACGGAGGGGAAGAACTGGGACTGGAGCCTCAAACTGGCAGAATGGTGGAAGAACGCCTTAGAGCCGCTGGAGACGACGCCGCGCGCTCCGACCTGCGCCTCCTGTCACCTCGTTGACGGCGACCACACGGTAGGGACGGCGTGGGGCTTCTTGGCGCTGCGCCTGCCGGAGAAAGACCCCGAATGGGCGAAGAACCGCAACATCATTTTGCAGGCATTAGGCGTGTTAGACGAGAAGGGACAACCGACTGAGCGCGTCAAGCTGATTCAGGTGGGCAAGGTAGCCCGGCTGACGCAGGAAGAATGGCAAGCGCAGCGCGACAAGATGGTCAAGGTCTGTGCGCGGTGTCACGCGCCCAGTTACGCCAAGCAGCAGTTGGCGTTGGGCGATCAAATCATCAAGGAGTGCGACGCGCTCATGGCGCAGGCGGTGACGGCAGTGGAGGGGCTCTACAGAGACGGCATCCTGCCCCGCCCCAAGGACCGCCCCTTCCACATTGACCTGCTGCGCTTCTACGAGGTCGAGCATCCGATTGAGCAGAAACTTTACGTGATGTTTCTCCAACACCGCATGAGGGCGTTTCAGGGGGCGTTCCACAACAACCCCGACTACATGCATTGGTATGGCTGGGCGGAGATGAAGCGCGACCTCGCAGAGATTCTGCACGAAGCGGCGCAACTCAGAAAGGCGAAGGGGAAGAAGTGAAGTTGGCCAGCAAAGACCGCCTCACATCGCCATGCCCAATGCCTGCAATTGGCGTAACAAGTTGACTCCTCACCCTTTCATCGGTGACGCCGGGGGCATGTCGTGCCCTAAGCAAAGAAAACTTTGCATCTGGTGATTTCCAACCCCAAAACTACGCTTGCATCGTTAGGGCTTCAGATGCATTGCGGAGTTCGTCAGGATATCGCGGATGATGACCCGCCAACCCTCGGGCAAGTTGGTCGGCAAGGCTAAGGGAATTTGAGTGACGCCGTTGCGGACCAGAACGTTGTGGCTCAAGCCGTCGAGGACAACACCGTTCGCGGACTGCACCTCAACGCGAAAAACGGTCAAGGGCGGTGCGTTGCGCTGACTTACAAGCAAAACTGCGTTGCTCCCTGCAGCCACCTTGCCAGAAGCAACTTTGGCGGTCAGTTTCGCTGGCTCTCTCGGGAGCAAAGCCCACAGTTTGACGAAAGTTTGGGGCTCGGCGGGAGCCTCGCCCTCCCACAGGCTGTAAACTTTGAAGCCTTCGGGAAACTTTACCTTCAACTTGCCTGTCGGGACCGATTTCGGTTGGCGAAGAACACCTATGATTTTCGCTCCATCGCCCAAATCCCATTCCGCCCACAAGCAATCACGCACGTCACTGCCGTCCTCCCAATGAGCCGCAACCGAGGGAGCAACACCTGCCCAACGTATGGCTGCTTCAACCCATCGCTCCCGCTGTCGGCAGAGTGCGTCTATTTGCGGGCAAGCGCGAAATTGAATTTCCGTCATGTAATGCGCCAGTAAAATTCTGCCTGCCACGAAACCCTTCGCCTTTTCGCTAACGCTCAACACCCCATCAGGTAGGGCAGTCAAATCAAACGGGTTGCGTTCGTTAAGCAAGTTGACTTTTTCACCGACGAGTAAATCGGCAAGCGGGGAACTTTCTCTTGACTTCAATCGCTCATCAAAAATCGCAGGCAAAACATCGGCGATGAGTTTGCCTCCACGCGCCGCGAATTCACGGACAGCCTGCACCGCCTCATCGGACATAGCCAAAGCCATCGGCAAAATCAAAACCTTGACTTGGTTTTGTTTCAGCCATCCCTGCTCTAACTGCCGGGCGTCAACGAAAACGAACTGAATGCCCAACGATTGCAAAATGGTCACGAAAGCCGATTGTGTGCCTTTCAACTCCTCATCAAGTCCCAAAGCAAATGCGGCACGAATTGATGGCATGGCATGGTAAATCGCCACTTGCGGTTGCGCTGGTTTAGCGTGAATGAGTAATTTCCCCAAGCCTCTGGGCAGCGGACGAGTGACTTCCTCAAAGTCTTTCGCTGCCTTCGGGAAAGTTAAGTCGGGTTCAAGCATGGCTGGAAGGTCAAAGACGGCGATGCCTTGGCAGCGGTTAAAAACTGCCCTCCAAACGCTGAAAAGCAAATCCGCTCCCTTCAACCCGTAACCCGCCGCCCAAGGGGTTCGTGGTAGATCGCTGAAACTTCGCTGCATGTCACCGACATCTGTGCCCAAGTAGGGCAAAAGGGCATCCAGGTTCTGCAACAGCGCAAACCAATCGTAACCGCCGTAGGCTTCTGGCTCCGGCGTGCCCGATAGAGCAATCTGCGCTTTTGGGTCAATCCTCCTGGCCACCGCCCTCGTTTGTCGCCACACATCAACGAAAACGCTGTCCATGAACTCGCGATGCTCAGCCCAAGAGGTAAAGTCGCGCCTTTGCACCGCTTCTTCAAAGGTGTCGGGCACAACCGCATCCCACGAACCAAACTGCTTGCCCCATGTCTCGTTCAGCCTTGATAAATCCCCGTAACGCTCCTGAAGCCATCGGCGCATCCGCTCGAGGCAGAAAGGCGAAAAGCAAAAGTCAAAGGGAGCGTTGTAGTAGGTCAGGTTGTTTTCGTCGGCAAGGCAATAAGCGAGGGGAGCGTAAGGTGAAAGCATCTGGACGGCATCGCTGACGCTTTGCTCCCATCGCTTGTGCTCATCGGGCGAACTCAAACAAGGCTCACGCATCAGCCATTGCCTGTCCCCGGTCATAGCGTATTCGTTGAACCCTCGTGCCGTGCTCCAAACGCCGTAGATGCCGATGGGGTAGATTTTGAAATCGTGCCTTGCAGCGATGTGCCACTCCTCGCCGACGATGTTGAAGAGCCAAGTGTCAATGCCCATCTTCCTCAACTTTTGAGCCATCACTTCCCAAAGGTAGGGTCGGTAACCTGCGCGCCCGCAAAACGTCCACATAATTTGCCTCCACTCCTGCCAACCTCCCTCCGTTGCCCTCACAACCGCTTTTTTGTCCTCCGCCACAACTTTGCGCAGAGGGTTGACAATCTCGCCGACGAGCATCGCCCCCGTCGCCCTCAACCTGGACGTCGGGATGGCAAACTTGATTTGCCTTTGGCTTCCGTTCAAGGCAAACTCAACCCTTGCCCAATTCCAACCGTAGCAGTCGGAAAGTTGCAGCCTTAATCGGTGACCTTTCGCTTTGTCAAGCCCCGAAATTTCAGCCGTGCCCGTAATTGGCTTTTCGGGTTCAAAGACGGTTTTGTCAAGTTGAAGCATCAAGTTGATGCCATCCACTTTCGTGCTTGCCGCTGCCCAATCCAAAACGGCGTCTCCGTCGGCGAAAATCGCCTCAAAGAACAAATCGCCCGCCAGCAACCCGTCAAGGTCGGGCAGTTCAACCGCCACTTGGGCCTCGTTGGGTGCGACGGTGCGTTTGCCTGCAAGCAAGATGCGTGAGAACTTGTCGCGCCAAATCCAGCGCACTTGAAGGGGTTTGCTGTATGATGGGAACTCCAAATGGGCTCTTGCTTTTTTTGCCTCGACGCTGATTTGAACCGACCGCACCCCCCAACGCCCAGGCTGGCAAACGAAAAGCAGCCACTTCATCACCGAAGCGAGCAGATACTCATGGTAAGCGAAGTGGACATCGCTGATTTCCCTTCGCCAGAACATCGGCGTCAAACCAGGACCCCGAAGTTCCCCCATCGGCTCAACTTCCGTCCGGTAAGGGACGAGCAGGACCCGCCCTTTGCCGCCAGTTGCCATGACCAAAAGCGGGTAGCGGTTGCCTCTTTCGTCTTGCGCTTCCGCCAAAACTTTGCCGCCAGTCACTTCGACGAGATGCAACGGGAGGGGTGGCAGCCCTTGCGGGTAGGCAGTGAGCCAAGGCGAATTTGTCAACGGTCGTGCCACAACTTCTTTGCCCAACCATCGTGCGCCCACCAGTTGCATGATGGGGTCGTCGGGTTTGAGCCTCCATGGCTTGCCCAAATAAACAAGTGCCGTCCCTTGCTCAACCTTGCTTATCGTCTCCTTTCGCTCCAAATCGGTTAAAGCGTCCCAGACCGAACCGCTCAAAACGATGACATCGCAAGGCTCTGACAACGCTTGCCGATAAGCCTCTCGCAACTCGTCGTGGGAAAGTCGGCCGTAGTATTCGCCAGTAAAGTATTGCGGGTTCGGGTCAGAAGTGATAAAGACAGTGTGCCAATCGCAACCGAAGCGTTGCGCCAACTCAACAATTTCCCTTTGGGCGATCCTGTCAACGGCGAAGAAGACTTTAGGCGGGTGATGAAGTTTCTTAGCCCATTGAAAGTGTGGGGTCGCAACTTCCGTTGACAGCGAACGAAGATAACGGAACTTGGCATTTTTCTCCGCCCCCGGGTCTCTCCTTTCCACCTGAGCCGTCCATACGCCGATTGGCTCCACGGACACATCGTCAAACCAAACGGGGACAGTGGCTGGCAAAAGCAACGCTCTCAACTCAACGCTCGCCTTGACAGCGTTTTCGGGCGGGACGAAGTAGCCTTCAAGCGGATACCAATTTCTCGTGCCCCTGCGACCGCGGAATTGCCAAGATTGCAAGGCTTGACCGTTGGCATCGTAGGCGGTGATGATCACATCGGGACCCCAAGCATAGCATCGCTCCTGCCGCACCCAGACGCGAAAGCGATGCAAGTGCCTCGGTTTCAGCGGGATTTCGCGCTGGCTCCAGTTGTCGTTGCTGTTTGAACTCACGATTTTGACGCTTCGCTCGCCCGAACGAGCCACCTGCTCATCCCAAATGCCTTTGCCCGTCGTTCTCGTCCAGAAGACCCAAGACCCTGGCGCTTTTTCGCCCTCTTCAAAACTTGGGTTGCGAAGCAGGTTTTCCGCTTGCCCATTCCCCATGGACAACGCTAAAACCAGGCATAGGACAACACGAGGCAACCATGGTGGTCTCATGTCTAATCCACGTCCATCAATTTGCAGCCATCACAATCAGCAGCCAACCTTTGCCCACTGGAACGGGAATGGGTTCGTCGGGCGAGAAAGTGGCAGATGATTGGAAGAAAGGAATAGACGGAGCGTCAAGTCGACAACGATTTTTGTCAATCCCCAACGCCTCCCAGTCAATTTTCAGGCGCACCTTGAGGGTGGCGCCTTCCGCCGTCAGGGCGCGCTCTTGCCGCGTCGGCGGACCTGCCGCTGAGAAAACGATCCTACCGAAAGCGCTGGGGTCGTGAAAACCGCTTGAGGTCACAGACCAACTGGAATAAATTCTGCTCGGCGTTTGCTGGTCGCGGCAGGCATTGAACCCCATCATATCGCCCTCCTGTGGCGCTCTCATCCCCAGCGTCGCAAAGGGAATGACCAACTCCCCTTCCCAGAAGCCTTCCCCCACCCTTGCCTTGTAGGTCCAATCCCCATCCCAACTCAAATCCGTCCCCTTGCCGTCAGCCACCACGCCCCGGCTGTTGCCGATGAACTGGAAGTAAACGGGTTTGTCCAAATCAGGTTGAAGGAAAAATTCAATGGCGTCATCTTCCCACACAGAGGCATCCCGCTGCTTTGCGTCCGCTTTCAACTCCCCCGGCGGGTGAGTGCATCGGAAGCCAAGGTAAAGATTGCGCTCGTCGTGAGTGACGAAAACCTCCGTCTGCTGTTCAGCCAGCCTATCGCCGCCCATCACCACAAAGTTAGTCAACTTTGCCGCTTGGTTCCACTCCCCTTCGCCGAGTTGACCGTCAATGGTGGGAGGCTTGGCGGTCGGACGAACTTTCGCCTCCTGACGACTTCTCTCCAAAGCGAAGTGAGCAAGGGCAATGAGGGCTTTGCCTGGCTTGCGATAGACGGTCGCCAGCACATCTTCACGGTCCGTGCGAACGGGACATCGCGGCGACCAGTAGCCCAGCATGGCGGCATCCTCCATCCCAAACCAATCCCACAAATGCCAGAGGTAGCGCGCTGATGGATGAAAGCGACCCGTCATCCCGTAAACCATCCCTCGATAGGGGTTGCCGCCCGCCTGATACTCCAACATCTCGCCCGTTAGCCCAAACGGAATCCCCGCAATCTCGATAAGCCAATAATCAGGCGAACGGTTATAGTCAAACCCCTCGCCGAACCAGAGTCGGCTGAGGTAAGGGAAATGTTCCAGGTAGATGTTCGCTGAACTGACACGGTGGTCCAGGAAGTCGTAGTCGTTGCCGCTGTGGAAGATGATGAGGCTCTCGGGATTGACGGATTGCATCACCCGGGCGACCCGCTGCATGATCTTCCGGTCGTAGCCAATCCCGTCCAGGTAAAGCCCCTTCATCCCCGTCCTGCGCATGAGCGCGTGGAGACCTTCAACATAGTAGTTGTGCCACCTTGAAAGCCCCTTGGTGATGATGGCACAATCCACCTCGTCTTCGCTGAACGGATGCATCCACGCAGGCACATAACCTGCTCTCAAATGCTCATGCAGCCAAGGGTGCCCGACCTTTGCTTGTCCCCCGTCGGGGACATGACCGATGTCAACATGAGCGCCTTTCCTCGCTGCGTCGGGGTCATTGTAGATGTCGATCCCGCCTGTTTCAAAAACCTCATCCCCCAGACTACGCAGCGCCCAGAGTTCCGCGACGCGGTTGCTTAACTCCCGCACCGTATAGTAAAGAACAATGTTGGTCTTTTGCTCCTTCCCTTGTCCGGCGAAACCAATCTCTTGACCATGCGCGCTGGGCTGCTTCTGGACGATGCCTTCGACCTGACCGCTTCCATGGGCGATTTTTTCAGGGACGGTTTTGTGGTCGGTCTCCCAATGGGAGAAGGTGTCCAGCAGCAGCGTCCGCTCATCAACGGTTAGGGTGGGGGGCTTGCCGCCTTCAAAAGGCGCATCAGAGATTTTGATAGCATCAATCCAAAAGCCAGAGCCGCTCAGGCGGATTTTTGCGCCCTCCAGGGGAGTTGCCAAAGTGCCGCGATATGCTGCTGCCGTCGTCTGCTGTCCGTCAACGAAGACGGCAAATTGCTCCCCCCAGGAGAGCGTGACGACGTGCCGCTGCCCCTGCTTCCATCCTGCGCACGGCGCACCGATCAGCATGGGATAACTCTCCCCCGGTGGGGATCCCTTGCGAACATAGGCCCTCATCCCTCGGTCATCAATGTTCCAGTAAAAACCGATATGGTCTCCATTGGGGAAATCAACGCTCAAAAGCGACTGATTGAACCGCGCTCGATAGGGATGGAACGCCTCGGGCACGGGGACTTGCGGGTCAAAGTCAACGCGAACCCACAGATGCACCGCACCCCGCTGAAGGTTGATATTCCCCTCGGCGGGATAACTCAGTGAACCTACGGTCGGTTTCACCGATGGCAGAGACTCCAACGTCTTGACCGCATGAGCGATGTGCTCGACCGTCAGGAACGGGTAGTTAATCCAAGGGTTCTCCGGCTTGCCACCGTGATGGATGTGCAGAAGGTTCCCTTCGCTTTCGGCGCCAACGCGCCACTGCCAGTGCCGCCGGTCAATGGGCTTGAATGGAGTGATGAGCAAGCGGAAATGAAAGTCCATCGCTTCGCCCGCTTTCATGACCCTTGCACCGGTATAAGCCTTGAGCAACACCGCGTTGCCTTCTTCGACGATGTTACATCCACCTCTGCCGCCGTTGCTCCAAGATGCTGGGATGCCCGTCGCGCTCAACTCCACGGTCTGCCATGCGTCTTGGGGCGGGCAAAGTTTCAACTGCAATCCTGCGTCCACTTCGCCGATCCAAACCATGTTATCGGCACGCTTGCTCCACTTCCAGCGCCATTCCCGCGGTCGGTAGCCCCCTCGCTTTCCCATCCCCATCATGTAGGTTGCAACTTGTCTGCGGAGGGGAACTTCCAATCGGATGTCACGAACGGAGAGGTCAGAGCGAGCAACCAATGAGACGCGGAAATTGACGCAGCCGTCGAATTCCATCGTCGAATGCACTGTTATCATGGACAGTCGGCTTTTCGACTCAGCCATTCGTTCAGCGCGACACTGCGTGACTCTCACCACCCGACTTCTCACCGCCGCCAACCGCAACGGTTTGCCCTCTGCCGTCTCCACGACGAAGCGCATCGGCTTCGCCAAAATTTCCTTACCGTTACTGCGGATGCTGGTCGGCAAGCCCCCATTGCCGAAGGTCACTTGGCGGTTGAGACATTCCGTCACGTTCCCGACCACCTTGACAGGCGTAAAAGGGGGGATGACGGTCTCTTCCAACCCGCGCTTTGCATCAAGCCAGCGCAAGCGCGACAATCGCCACGATTCGCTGTCACCACAATCTTCCAAGACAGCCCCCGTCACTTTGATGGTCAACGCTACCGTTGTGACAGGCAGGTTCTTCGGCTCGATGACGATGTGCCCCCGATAAATCCCCTGGGCGTCCCTCGGGATTTGTATGCCCAACCAGAGCGGGCGAACCTTTCCGGCGATCAGGCTGAAACGCCTTCTCATCGGTTTGCCGAGCCAATCCACGCCCGTGAGGTTGAAGCAGCGCATCGCCTGGGCGGGGATGGCATCACCGTTTTCGGCTTTCAGGTCAGCGAAGCGCATTTGAAGGTCGGCGATATTGGCTCTTGCCGCATAAACGCCGATTTGGAAGACGAAGAACTCGTTGGGCTGCGCCTCGGCTTCAAAACTGTTGCGGGGACCTCTCTCGATCCAGCGCAACGGCAGATGGTCAAACAGTTTGATGGGATGCCGTCTGTCTTCGGGGAAGAGCAGGTAGGGTTGGTTGGGGAACTTGGCAAGTAGTTGCGCGACCTCCTCTGGTGTGGCGATCACTTCCATCGGGTCAAATCGGTCAAACTCGGTTCGGGCTTGAATCTCCACCACTTTTGCTTTCGGCAAGTTGCGCCACGTCCCAGCCTGCAGTCCTTCAGGTGTCAGGTTGTTCCGCTGCCGCCATGCTGCATCCGCAGTCTCTTGGGGCTTGTGATACCACGCTTTCCACCAACTCCCGGGCATCGGGGCGGTTGGGGGGTCATAAGGCAAGTAGTAGACCTCATAGATGCCAGCGCCGGAGGTTGGCTGAAAGACCAGGTCGCCATACTCATTGGTGACAGCGACGCGGACGACGTTACGCACGGGTTCGCCTGTTTGGGCGTCAAAGACGCGCACATCCTTCTCTTCGGGATGCGGGTCCGGGCGTCGCCAAGGGATGTGAACCCAAACCGCATCTGCTTTCTCCGCGACCTGCACCAACGCCCGGTGATTTCCTCTGCCTGCCACTTTCCATGAACCGATACCATACTTCATGACTTCTTCCCCTTCTACTAACGTCAAAGTGACAGCCGATAAGACGAAAACTAAACTTACGCTCTGTGTGAGTCTCATTTTCTCTTACCCTCGTTCGCGCGAACTGGCGAGGAGATCAGTAAGTCGCAACCAACAAAAGTGACGCCGTGGTTGACACCGTCTTCCCCCTCCCGCTGACGCAGGATCGGGGGGCGCAAACGGATGGCGACTGACTGAACTGGTTGCCAGCATAAACCTCACATCGGAGGAGACGAGTCACGACTTCTCGTCCACGTCATCCTCCCTGCGTCATTGACGCCCCCACCGCAGGAAAGCGTCATAGCCAGCGGAGCGACGCCGTCCCCTGAGAGAGGGGTCAAACGGCGTTTTTAATACTAAGTATATCGTTCTGGACTCAGCATGTCCAATCCAACAGACGGCGGCTCGTCGGACAAAATCGCCGCGACGAGTTGACCCGTGATGGGTCCCAGACTGACGCCCAACATCGCGTGCCCCGTCGCGGCGCAGAGGTTCGCGTAGCGTCGAAAACGTCCAACGTAGGGCAAGCCGTCAGGCGAGCAGGGGCGCAAGCCGCACCACGTTGGCACGTCGCGGAAGTCGCCGGGTCCAAACTCAGGAAAGTATAGCGGGATGGACTTGAGGATGCCGCGCACGCGTGCAGGGTTAATGGCGGTGTCCAGCCCCGCGATTTCCATCGTGCCACCGAAGCGGAGGGCGTTCCCCATCGGCGTCACGGCGACTCGCGCTTCGGTGAGGAGGCAGGGGATAGTGGGCTTCTGCTTGGGGTTCGGCAGCGTCAGGCTGTAACCTTTGCCCGCTTGCATCGGCAGCCTGATGCCCAGACTGCGCGCCACCTGCGGCGACCAGGCACCCGCCGCGAGAACAAATTCATCCGCCGAAAGTTCTCCTCGCTGGGTCTGCACGGCTGCGATGCGCTGACCGCTGACGCACCACCCCGTTACCTCCGTGGACCAGCAAAACGTCGCGCCGCCTTCTTCGAGTGCGCGCGTCAATCGCGCCATGAACTGCTGCGGGATGAGGTGACAATCAAGCGGGAAATACACCGCTCCCGCAATGTTCATGCGCACGTTCGGTTCACGCTGGGCGACTTGTTCGGCGGTCAGCACTTCAGCAGGAACGTCGAGCGCGCGCGCCATCTCCGCCGTCTTCGCTTCCTCTTCGAGGGCCTGTTCTGTCTTGCAGAGCATCAACGCCCCTTTCTGCACAAACCCGAAGTCGTTGCCCCACTGCTGCGCCAGTTCTTCAAAGCAACGGCGACTGGCGCAGAGGAGGTCGCGCAGCAGCGGGGCGGAACGTTGGACGTGACGAACGCTCGCGGCGCGGCAGAACTGCCAGCCCCAACGCAGCAAGTCCGCGTCCAGACGCGGGCGCACGTAAAAGGGGCTTTCGGGGTTGAACATCATGCGCAGCCCCAGCGCCACCATGCCTGGCGCCGCCAGCGGAATGAAGTGGCTGGGGACAATCAAACCCGCGTTGCCTAATGAGCAACAATCGTGGTCGGGCGCGCCGCGCTCGACGATGGTGACGCGATGCCCCTTTTGCATCGCGTAGTAAGCCACGCATAGACCGACCACACCACCGCCGATGATGAGGACGGATTTGGAACTTGACAAGTTGCCCTTGTTATTGCGAGCGCAGCGAAGCAATCTCCGGCGACGGGGATCGCTTCGCTGCGCTCACAAAGACTTTGTTGCGTTCAGCGGATGCCGTAGCAGAACGGGTCATCAGGATCCAGAATCAACGTCGCCTCCGCCGTGATGTAAGCCGAACCTTTGAGGTGCGGAACGACTTTGTCGCCTTCCAGCGTCGCCCATGCCTCGAAGATGCTGCCGACGATGCTCTCCTGTCGCCACACTTCGCCCGGTTGCAGTTGGCCGTCGGCGATGAGGCAGGCGAGTTTCGCGCTCGTGCCCGTGCCGCACGGGGAGCGGTCGTAGGCTTTCCCCGGGCACAGCACGAAGTTGCGGCTGTGCGCGGTGGGGTCTTGGGGCGGACCGAACAACTCGATGTGGTCAATCTCGTGCCCCTCCGCGCCAGTGACGCCCTGCCGCGCCAACGCTTGCCGAATCCGCCACGTGAAACCCGTCAGATGCTGGACGTTCGACAGTTCCAGCTCCTGCCCGTGTTCGCTGACGAGAAAGAACCAGTTGCCGCCCCAGGCGACGTCGCCGGTGATTTTGCCGACGCCCTCCACTGCCACCGTGACGTTGGCCGCGTGACGATAACTCGGCACGTTCGCGATCGTGACCTCATGCCCGCCGTCGTAGTCGAATGACACAACGCCGACGGGCGTTTCGAGGCGATACGTTCCCGCGCCGATGCGCCCCAGATGCGCGAGCGTGACCGCGACGCCCATGGTGCCGTGCCCGCACATGCCAATCGTGCCGACGTTGTTGAAGTAAATCACGCCCGCGACGCACGAGGGGTCGACGGGTTCGCACAGCAGCGCACCCACGAGAACGTCCGAACCGCGCGGTTCGTTGATAACCGCTGAGCGCAGCCAGTCATACTTCTCGGTCAGCAGGGCGCGGCGTTCCGCCAGGCTGCCCCTGCCCAAATCCGGCGCGCCGTCAATCACGACGCGGGTTGGTTCACCGCCAGTGTGGGAGTCAATCACACGAATTCGTTTTGCCGTTTTGCCATTCATCATTATTTTGATTGCAGATAATGGGTTACGGAATTGTCGCGCACGCGGGCTAAGCTGTCCCTGCTCACTGTAAACTCTCCCCTCCTTACTAAGGAGGGGCTGGGGGAGGTCCTCTCCCCTCCTTACCAAGGAGGGGTCGGGGGAGGTCAAAGTAAACCAACAACCCCCTGTGGTCCTCCTGATGAAGGGAGATAGCAAGGTTTTCCGATAGGCTCTAAGCAGGAGCGTCCCGCTCCTACTCGCTCATCAGGAAAATTAACGGGCGCACGTCCTTCTCCGGCGTCCACGCCCAGTAGCGCAAGAGGATGTAATAGACCAGGATCGCCGTTTCGCCCTCGCCCCACAGGAAGTATTGAAACGCCTGTCCCATGGGGTTGCGTCCTGTGAGGTCGAGGAAGATACTGATGGGGTCGAGGAGTTCGCTGACGTAAGCGATAGTGTTGGCAACAGCGACCGCGCCGGTGACCTCAACGATGTAATCGTCCTGCCAGCGGCGCACCTTGACACGCAGCGGGGTGAGAAACTCACTGCGGTCGTCGCGCAGGTAAACGTGCAGAAACGCCAGCGGTCCTTTGATTTTGTAGTGCCGACGGATGTAAGCCTCTTTGGCACGCAGGGAGTTCTCGTCCCAGTGTTTCAGCGGGACGAGGTTGACCTTTTTGCCGGTCATCCGCTTCCACCACATCGCCGATTCTTCATCCGCCAGCACGATGCTCTCGACGCGCAACTCAGTGGCACGGCGGTAGCGCGATATCCCGCTCAACACCAACACGGCGAGGATGAACGCCGAGGCAATAAGGACACCGTCCGAGCGGTCTTTGACGTTCATCGCCAGCGTATAAGTAAACACCGCCGTGATGAGCCAGAAGTAAAGGCTGGCAACTGGGAACCGGCGCGGAGTGGTTGCGCCCGCTTCGTGCCACAACGCCAGCGCGACCGCCAACGCCGCCGATAGCATCAGCGCCAACACCCCCGTCGCGTATGCCCCTCCCTGCGCCTCCACGTCGGCGCGGAAAATCAACGTCACGATGACGTTCACCGCGAACAGCACTATCACCAGCGGGCGGGTGTGCGCGACCCAATGCGGCGCCATGCCGAAGCGCGGCAGGTAGCGGGGAATGAGGTTGAGCATCGCCGCCATCGCCGACGCGCCCGCGAACCACAGAATCAGAATTGTGGAGAAGTCATACACCGTGCCGACGCCGTGCCCCATCATCTGATGCGCCAGATACGCCAGCGCGCGCCCGGCGGCGGGTCCGTCCTCTCGGTATTCCGCTTCCGTCAGGAGGACGCTGGTTATAAAACTGGTTGTTATCAACATTCCGCTCATAATCAAGGCGGCGGCGGTTAGCAGTTTGCGCGTGGCACGGATGCGCCCCACCGGGTAAGCGCCGGGTTTGTCAGGCGGGTCGCCCTTGACCAGCGGCATGACGGTCACACCCGTTTCAAACCCGCTCAACCCTAAAGCAAGTCGCGGAAAGACCAGCCCTGCGCCCAGCAGGATCATCGTCCAATCGCCCTGGAGGGCGAGGGCGCCGCTCCAGCGCGAAAGCAGGTCAGGATGCCGCAGGATTTCTATGCCCCCCCGCACGACGACGACAAGGTTGAGCAGCAGGTAGGGCACCGCCACCGCTGTCGCTACACCAATCGCCTCAGTGAAACCCATCAAGAACACTATCGCCAGCAGGGCGAGTAACAGCAGGGTTACACTCATCTGCGCGTCCCCCAGGAACGGATGGAGCAGGGGGTTATGCACCGCGTGCTTGGCGGCGTCGGCGGCGGACAGCGTCATGGTAATCACAAAATCGGTGCTGGCGAACCCGATCAAAATCAGCACGACGAGTTTGCTCTTCCAGCCGGAGAACATTCGCTCCAGCATGGCAATGGAGCCTTGACCGATATAGGAGCGTTGGGCGACCTGCGCGTAAATGGGCAGCGCGCCGCACAGCGTCACCAGCACAAGCATCGCCGTCGCTACCGGGGACAGGACACCCGCCGCCAGCAGCGCGATGCCGGGTTGATAACCGAGGGTGGAGAAGTAGTCCACACCCGTCAGCCACAGCACCAGATACCACGGCTTTGTCTCGGCAGGCGCATGCCCCTCTGTGCTGCTGCCCGCCAACAACCATCGCCCCAGCCAACTGCGGGGCGGCGTCGTGCGCGGCACCGGCAGCGGGGGGATGCGCAAGTCTTCCCCTACCTGTTCTTCGTGTCTCTGGAGTGTCTCCGATGGATGCAATGAATCTGTCATGTTCGTTCAACCTCTGCACGTGATCGCTTCTCTCTTCCATCCGCTCCACAAGTTTTCGTCGCCCAACCTCTTATGGCTCAACTTTTGCGTTATGCCTTTCGCTTAGAGCCTCTCCGGAAACCGCGTGGCGCCGACATCCTGTCAGCATTTGATGCGGGCTGGAAGCCCGCGCTACCCAGTTTTCGGAGAGGCTCTTAACTCCTGTCAACCCCCGGACGCCCCATCCCCTATACGTTGACGGTCGCCAAACGAAACGCAAAAGTTTAGTTGTAGGCTTCATAAAGAACTCTGTCGAACAGGGAGGTTACAACCTTGACAGTAATATGTCAAGTCCCACCCGCTGCCGCAAGGTCAGCGGCGGAGATTGCTTCGCTCCGCTCGCAATGACACTGGTGACCGTCATGGCAAGCGCCGCGAAGCCAGCCCCAGCGGCGGAGGGAATGGCTTCCCTGCGCTCGCCATGACAGGCATTCTCATCGGGGAGAGGGGAAGGGAGGGGGTAAAGGAATGGCGGCAAGCGCATAACTCTTTGGTCATAAGCCCACCAAGTTTTACATGCAGATTGGGGGGTTTAGGAGGTTGACTGATTGGAGTTTTTTCGTGTATAATGCCAAGCGTTGAAGGACAGAAGGTATAAGGAAGGAAAAGACTCAGGGGAGAGTGTTCATCATGCCACAATTGAGAAAAGACCCCATCGTTGACCAGTGGGTGGTCATCGCTGCGGAGCGCGGACACCGTCCGACGGACTTCAAGCCGGAGGCGGAGCCGCCCAGCAGCGGCTTCTGTCCATTTTGTCCCGGTAACGAGAGTCGCACGCCACCGGAGATCATGGCGATCGGGCGCAACGGCACCGCGCCCAACACCCCCGGCTGGAAGGTGCGCGTCATCCCGAACAAGTATCCCGCGTTGGCGATCGAAGGCGGATTGAACCGTCAGGGCTATGGGATGTTCGACATGATGAACGGCGTGGGGGCACACGAGGTTATCGTGGAGTCGCCCGACCATCAGTGGCAGTTTGCTGAAGCGCCGCTGGAGGACATCCGCGACGTGCTCATCGCCTACCGCGAGCGGATTGTGGACTTGCACCGCGACCCGCGATTCCGCTATTCGCTGGTGTTTCGCAACTACGGCGTGCGGGCGGGGGCTTCGTTGGCACACCCGCACTCGCAGTTGATTTCCATTGCTGTCATGCCCCGTCGCGTTAAAGATGAACTCAAAGCGGCGCGGGATTATTTCGCGCACAAGGAGCGGTGCATCTTCTGTGACATCATTAATCAGGAGTTGATGCTGAACGAACGCGTCGTCGTTCAGAATGAGCACTTCCTCGCTCTGTCTCCGTTCGCGGCGCGGTTCCCTTACGAGTTAAGTATCTTTCCGCGCCGCCATCGTCACGACTACACCCTGATGAGCGACGAGGAGATCTGGGGGCTGGCGCACATCATGCGCAATGTGCTCAAGCGCGTGAAAGAAGCCCTTAACAATCCCGCCTACAATTTCATGCTGCACACCGCGCCTTACCCCAATCCCCGTCCTGGACGACCAGAATACTGGGGAACGCTGGCGTTGGACTTTCATTGGCACATCGAAATCGTGCCGCGTCTGACGCGCGTAGCCGGGTTTGAGTGGGGCACTGGTTTTTATATCAATCCTGTCGCGCCAGAAGCCTCCACCAAGGTGCTGCGCGAGGTCGAAATCAAGGAGTGAGTGCGGGGGTTGGCGCGTTGGCACGTTCTAACCTGCCAACGTGCCAACCTGCCAACGTGCCAACCCTCGCATACTCCGCTTTGCCGGGGGGACATGATGTCCAGCCGCAAAGACTCTTCGCGAGAGGACATGGCAGAGTTGCTCCGCCAGCATCACGCCGCTGTTTTGCAGGCGTGGCGGGAGCGGATGGCACACTGCGCGGAGTTACCGAGGCTGCAGGAGGTCGCGCAGCGTCAGGACCTTCTGCGCGTGCTGTCCATCCTACTCAAACTGTTCGCCCGTCACCTCTCCAACCCGTTGGACGTTCGTTACCTCCGATACACGCGGCAGATAGCCGCTGAGCAGTTTTCGCAGGGCATGGCAGCGCGCGAGATACTGCAAATCGTCATCCTGCTCAAGCGCGCGCTCCTTGCGTTCCTCCTCGAGCATTGCGGCACGGACCGTCAGGCATGTGAAGCGATTGTGACCGCTCTCGACGAGGAGATGGACACCCTGAAGTTAGCCGTCGCTGAGACCTACCATCAGACGCGAGAGAGCGAGTTGCAGCAGCAGCGACAGTCACTGGAGCGGCACCTTCAAGCGAGCGCCGATCGCCTGCGGGAGAGCGAGCAGCGCTACCGCGAACTATTGCAGGCGGAGCGGCAATCCGCTGGACAGTTAGCGATGATGCACGAGGTCGGTAGCCGCGCTCTTACCGCCAACACCCTTCAAGAGTTTCTGGACGCCGCCGCCCGAGCGATTCAGAAGAACTTCCAATACTACGACGTCCTCCTATTCATTGCCGACCACACCGCCCGCGAGGTCGTGTTGGCTGCGCACTTTGGGGGCTACTACCAGAACCTCCCTAAAGGCTATCGGCAGAAGTTCGGCGTAGGGATGGTCGGCTGGGTGGCGGAACACGGCGAGACGCTCCTCGCCAACGACGTGACGAAAGAACCCCGTCACATCCTCGCCTTCCCCGAAGAAGAAAAATCCCGCTCCGAGTTAACGGTGCCCATTAAGTTAGGCGACACGGTGTTGGGTGTGGTAGACGTGCAGAGTCAGCAACTCAACGCCTTCGACCAGCGGGATGTGAGCGCGCTCCAGACCCTCGCCGACCAGATGGCGACTGCCATCGAGAACATCTTCCTCTATCAAGAGATGCGCGACCTCAAGGAATTCAGCGAGAGCGTCATTGCCACAATCCCCGCCGCCCTGATGGTTGTAGATGCCGACCTGAGAATCGTCTCGGTCAACCAGAAGTTCTGCGAGGAAATGCGCTGCGTGCATAACGAGGTGGTAGGAGCCCCGCTGCACCAGGTTTTCGATCGGGACTTATTGAGCGAGGTAGGGTTAGCCGCCTACATCCAAGAGACCATCCGCACCGGCGAATTCAACGAATTGACGGGCACGCGCCGTGCCACGCAGGATCAGCCGGAGAAGGTATTTGACATCCGCATCACCCCCCTGGTGACGGGGAACCAACGCCGCGCGTTAGTCGTTATGACGGACATGACGCAGCGGCTGCGCGAGGCGGCGCAGTTGCGGCTCCTCTACCAGATGAGCCGCTTCCTCCTGCAGGACGCGCTGGACTTCAATCAGGTGCTTTACACGGTGCTGACCTGCATCACCGCCGGACCGGCGCTCGGGTTCAACCGCGCCTTTCTGTTGCTGCTGGATGAAGAGCAACGGGAACTCCGTGGAGCGATGGCGCTGGGTCCTTCCAACCCCGAAGACGCCAACGTGATTTGGAGCGAAATCAGCCACCGCGAAATGACCTTGGAGGACTTGGTCGAAGCCTACGAACAGTTCTCCCAGCGCCAGGAATCTCAGTTGCAGCGCATCATCAAAGACCTCCGCATCCCACTGGACGGCGACGTCTGGCCTGCCGTGACGGACGCCGTGCGCGAGAAGCAGGCGTATCGTTTCGAGAACGCCCCCGCCCAGCCCGAGGCGCGCTACCCCTCCCCGCACCTCGAAACGCCCAACGAATTCGCGGTCGCCCCGCTCCTTGCCGGCGACCGCGTCATCGGCGTCGTCGTGGCAGACAACCTCTTCAACAACCAGCCGATTG
>JANWYM010000249.1 GCA_025055355.1 Abditibacteriales bacterium | reverse complement strand
GGTGGTGTTGGTCAGGTGGTTGGTCATACTCGTGCGGTTCTGCGCTAAGTCGTAGGCGTCACTGGTGTCGTGGATGACCGCCCCTGCCCCGTTGCGCTTCACCTCCCGCGTCAATTGACAAAAGTTGGCACGTTCAAACGTTCCAACGTTTCAACGTTTCAACGCCCCAGTGTAGGCGAAGGAACTCAGCACGGTGTTGTCCGATTTCTTGTTGAGAAGGTTAGTCAGCAGCCCTCGGCTGTTGTAGACATATTCTGCCTTCGTTCCGTTTCCGTTAATTTGCTGCGTCACCGCCCCGTTTTTTGTTGTAGGTGTAGGAGAACGTCTTCCCGTCAGGCGTGGTGAATGAACTCAATGCCCCGTTGTCATAGTAAAGATACGTCGTCGTCCCATAGCCACTGACAATCAAACTCGTGCGCTGCTCCATTAGGTCGAATTTCCAACCTTATAGTCTGACTGTCCGGATGGATTCTGCTCGTGGCTGTTTAATCATAATTCGGCTTTTCTCCCGTAGGTTTGCTATAGTCAGAACTTTGTGATCTAACCAAGGACTTATGACAGTTAAGTGCGTCAAGTCTTTGTTTAGAAGGGCAAAATTTCCTGAACCCTCTAAACGAGCAATACGGAACGCTATTCTGGAATCTAAGCATAGCGGAGATATGGTCGTTTTTGCCCTGTGTATATCCCAAAATGCTAACCTCACGCCCGCGTTGTCTTGAAACAGGATCGCTACTTCTGCTTCCCTCACCCAAGTAGCGTCAACTACTTTATCCAGGGGGCAAAACCGCGGATTCTTATCCCCTGGCGCAAATGCTATAAGAGAGGTTCGTCTTTCGTGGTTATCTCTTTTATGCGTGTGCAAACTCCGCAGAAAGTTGCATACGTCCCAGGTTGACACAGTTCTGCATGTATAGCGACAACCGATAAAAAGAATTGCAAATGCCGAGGATGCCTCCAGATGAAGCCCAACTAAGCCACTCATTAGAGTCTGGAACTCATGGCTTTGCAGGTTGTATGTACATAAACTACTGCCATCGATGTAACAAAGAGAGCCTTGCTTGTCCATCGGCACGGCATAGAGAGGCGTACCCTGATATGCAGGAACACGGTGCATGTTGGAATCATTCAATGTCCCTTCCGGGCTGATGCGCATCACCTTTAACTGCCCGTCGGACGGTTCAAAGATATGAATATCACGCAGAGGATGCCAAAAACCTAATCTCGCCAAGGGGGAGTAATAGATAAGGTGGGCTTTGGCAGTTGATAACTCAACCAGGTAGATCTCAGAGAGTATATTCTGTTCCGAAGTGTCGTCGAAATGGATAGCATGGCGCGCTCGCAGCAGTGTTGGCAGCCAAGTCACACCTAATGCTAAGTAGCCTGCATCTGGGTGGGGCGATAGGGCATGCACAAAGCCTCCCTCTCCAACGAGCACGCGGAGTGCCATGATAGGGGCGGTCGTGACTTGATCTAAGAGGGCAACGTCCCGTTGGGTTTGGAGGACCGCCATAGTGCGGCCATTCGGAAACATAGCTATCCGCTTCCATAGTAGTTGCATACACGATCCCGTTCCTTTTTTCCCACCGAAGACTTAACAGATACCCAGTTCCAGGTGCATGGGGGTGCAAGCAGGTGATTCCGTCGCTCATCAATGTAAGCCAACACCACACTCACATCACTCAACTCCCCCCACACCTGCTGCTGCTCCGCCCAGCCTACCAACAGCCACCGCCACCCCAACCACGCCACAAACAGCAGCACCAGCGTCAGCACCGCCAACATTCTCTCCACATGTTCTCGGTTCTCCTACCGCTTCAACGCCCCCACCTTGAAATGAATTGTGCCATCCCGAAACGCTTGCTCAATCCGCCTCCGTTGCCGATAAAAGCTCCGCACTTCCTGCTCCACAGGCCGGTTGGTCGCCAAATGCCACGGCTCTTCCTCCCCCGCCCACCACACGGCCTGCCCCTTGCGCAGCGGTATCTGGTTGAGTTTCCCCGTGTAGGGGCGTCCCTTCACCCGATAGTTGCCAAGCAGCCGGATGACAAACGGCACCTGAGGCTTTTTCAGCCACTGGAGCAGTTAGGGGCGGGCATAGCCCCGATCCGCCCTCCCAATGAGGCTTTTGCGCTCGCGGGGCAGTCCCTGGAGCAACTCCTTGAGGAACTCCCCTTCCCGTGGCGGTTGGCTTTTCGGGAGGGCGTTCAAGGCGATGACCAAGTGGGGGCGGTGGGCGAACTGCTCCACCATCCAACCACCACTCTGCCGCCAGAAGCAGGCTGGTTTGATGGCACCCGCGTCGTCGAGGAAACGCCAGAAGCGCTTGCGGCGGTATTGGACCTTTTTGGGGCGGGGAGAGCGCGTGCCAGTTGGGCGAGGCAACAGGTGCGCACGCGCAGGATCGCCCACATTAATAGCAAGGTGTTGAGGCGTCGGGTTTTGCGCCAGGAGCCGATAAACGGGTTGGCAAAGGTCTGCAAATCATGGTAAACTTTCACTGTCGGTTCCCTCCAGAGCAAGGTGGAGATGGTGTCTACTCTATTCTTGTACAAGGCAACCGTTTTTTCAAGACTGGGTATCTGTCAAGGCAGCGACGACATCCTGTCGGCATTTTATGCAGGCTGGAAGCCTACGCTACGTTGTAGTAAGTGCGGTCACAGACCCAGGCTGAACGAGCAATGAAAGTCCTCCACTTCGCTGACGTTCATATCGGCATCGAAACCTATGGCAAGTTGGACCCCGCGACGGGATTGAACACACGGCTGAGGGATTTCGTGAAGTCGCTGGCGTTCGTCGTGGACTTTGCAATTGAGCGCGAAGTAGACCTCGTGCTGTTTGTGGGCGACGCCTACCGCAGCGCTGACCCGAACCCCACGCATCAACGCCTGTTTGCTGAGCAGGTGTGCCGCCTCAGCGTAGCAAAGATTCCGACCCTCCTGTTGGCGGGCAACCACGACGTACCGGTTGCCTTCGGGCGGGCGTCGGCGATTGACATCTTCGGCGTGCTGAATGTGCCACACGTGGTGGTCGTCTCCAAGCCGGAGTTGAAGGTCATTGAAACGAAAAGCGGGGTAGTGCAGATTGCCTGCCTGCCGTGGCCGCATCGGAGTATGCTGCTAACGCGGGACGAATATCGCCGTCTGGACGAGAACGCCCTGAACGAGCGCATAGTGAGCATCTGCGCCGAGCAGATCGAGGGGTGGGCGGAGGAACTCGACCCGCAGTTGCCGGCGATTCTGGCGGCGCACGTGACGGCGATGGAGGGGAAGTTTTCCGGTTCGGAGCGCACGGCGGTATTGGGACGCGACCCCCTGTTTCTCACAAGCACGCTGGCGCACTCAGCGTTTGACTACGTAGCGTTAGGGCATCTGCACAAACACCAAGACCTCAATCCGACGGGACACCCGCACGTCGTTTACTCTGGCAGCATCGAGCGTGTGGATTTCACAGAGGAGCACGACACGAAGGGCTTTTGCCTCGTGCATCTGGAAAAAGGCAACGCCACTTACGAATTCATCCGCACGCCCAGCCGTCCGTTCGTCACCATTGACGTGAGCGTCCCCGATGACGCGGACGACCCCACTGCCGTCATACTGAGCGAGATTGAGAAATACGACATTCAGGACGCCATCGTGCGCGTCATCTACGGCATCTCGCAGGAGAAGGCGAGTGGGTTGAACCTGCGCCGCGTGCAGGAAGCGTTGCGCCCAGCACATCACGTCGCCTACGTCATGCCCCGCGTCGCTGCGCAGCGCCGCAGCACACGCGTCGCCGAGTTGACGGAGACGATGGGATGGCAAGAGGCGTTTGACCTTTACATTCAGCAGCACGAAGAACTCCAACCGTTCGCGGAGGAATTGAAGGCGTATGCGCGCAAGTTGGAGGAAGAATTGAAGGATGAGCGATGAACACTCCGAATGGATGACGATAACGGATGGGAGGGATGACCCTTCGACCAGAGCCAACGACGTTCGTTTCATTTGTTACCGTGAGCCGTTGACAGTGTTGGTCCTCCCTAACACTTCTCTCTTCTTCATGAACGTATGCAGCCCGCATTCCGTTTTGTTGAACCCCGTCCAGCGCCCAGCGCGCTCGCTGTCACCTTCGCCAACGGGACGGGTGCAAGGGACGCAGCCGATGCTGCGGTAGCCTAAATCGTGCAGGGGATGGTAGGGGAGATTGTTCTGCTTGATGTAATCCCACACCTGCGCCCGCGACCAGTTCGACATCGGGTTGATTTTGACGATGTTTTTGCCTGTTGCCTCATCGAACTCGTAGAGTTCCACGATGCCGATACTCTGTCGTGTTTCACTCTGCTCGCGGCGCAGCCCCGTAATCCAGGCGTCTAAGTGAGCGAGTTTCTTTTGCAGTGGTTCAACCTTGCGCATGTAGCAGCAATGGTCGGGGTCGCGCTTCCACAGTTCCGCGCCGTAGACTTCGGCTTGCTGCTCAACGGTCAGTTCGGGAGTGAGCGATTCAATCTCCACGCCGAGGCGCTCCTCAATTTTGCGCTTGAGTTCCAGCGTTTCGGGGAATAGCAGCCCGGTGTCAATCGTGAAAAGGGGAAAGCGCAAGCCGTGTCGGTAAGCGATATCCATCGCCACCAACCCAGCACCCTGAAAACTCGTCCCAAACGCCGCGCGCGTGCCAAACGTCTCCCACGCCCAGCGTAGAATCTCCAACGGTTCAGCGCGCTCGAAGGAGAGAGAGATAGACTCGATTTGTTGAGGAGAGAACGATGTCATGATTGGCGTTGGCACGTTGGCACGTTGAAATGTTGGAACGTTAGCGCGTTGGAACCTGCTAAACTGCTAACCTGTCAACCTGCCAACGTGCTAACGTTTCTCACAGGTAGCCCAGCCGCTCCAGGGTTTGGATGATTTTCGCCGTGCTTTCCGCGACGGACTCCTTATGCGTTTCGAGGATGATTTCCGGGTTGAGCGGCGGTTCGTAGGGGTCATCAATGCCGGTGAACTGGGTGATTTCGCCCGCCCGCGCTTTTTTATAAAGCCCTTTTACATCGCGCCTCTCGCATACCTCCAACGGGGCGGCGCAGTAGACCTCGATGAAACCGCCCTCTTGGCTGATGAGTTCACGGCACCAGTCACGGGTGGCGCGGTAGGGGGAGATGGCAGCGGTAATGGCGATGCCGCCGTGCTTGGTGATTTTGCTGGCGACCCAGCCGATGCGCTTGATGTTCGTGTCGCGGTCCTCCTTTGAAAACCCCAAGCCTTGAGATAAGTGCGTGCGCACCTCGTCCCCATCCAAAATATCGTACTTCCTACCACGCTTGGTCAACTCTTGCGCGACAGCTTCTGCCAGCGTGCTCTTGCCAGCGCCGGACAGTCCTGTAAACCACAACGTAAAACCTTTGGGCATGAAACGGCACTTCCCTCCTGACCGTTTTCTTTAATCTTAGTCAAATTTCTGCCAGATTTCAAGGCAGTGCCCAGGGGGATGGAATGATGGGAGCAACCCTGCGAGGCTTTTTGCCCTTAAAATGAGGCTCTTCTCGTCGTAGCAACGCTGGAGAAAACTCCCTTCCTCTTGAGGGAGGGGTCAAGCACCGTTTTTATGCACACCCTTAAAAGCGTGGGCTTTCAGGACGCAGGTTCTGTAAGCGGCGGAACTTTTCCTCCATGTCGCGGATGCGGGCAGCGAGACGGACTTTGTATTCCCGGGAGGCTTGGCGCGCCAGGGCAGTCTGACCAAGATGAGCGTAAGCCTGCGAGAGGTAAACGTAAGCGTTATCGGCATCCGGTTCCATCTGCAGGGCGGTTTTGAACTCCTGCACCGCCTCCTTGTAGCGACGCTGCGCCAGATAGATGCGCCCCCGCGTTTTGTGCGCGAACGCGCTGGGGGAGAGGGCAATCGCTCGGTTGATTTGCTTTTCGGCGCGCGCCAATCCCGTGGGGGAGGCGTCCAGTCGCATGGTAGCCAAGGCGGATAGGCTCAAAATGGTGGGGTCATTGGGGCGATGGGCGAGAGCGCGGTCAAGCGCCCGCTTCGCCTCAAGCAGTTTGCCCTCTTTCAAGTAAATATCGCCCAGATGCCACTGCGTCACCCAGTCATCGGGGTTCAATTCAGCCGCGCGGCGCAGGGCGATGCGGGCAGGCACCACCGCGCCGGTTTGCTTGTGTAAGATGCCCATCTGCCGCCAAGCGCCGGCGTCTTGGGGGTTGAGTTGCGTAATGCGCTGATAAGCGGCGAAGGCTTGGGGCAGTTCGCGGGCGCGCTCGTGTAAATCGGCGAGACTGCGCCAAGCGTCAATGTTCGTAGGATCGCGGCGGACGACTTCTGTAAGGTGCAGTTGCGCTGCGGCGACCTGATGGCGAGACAAAGCGATGAGGGCGAGCAGAGCCGGTGGGCGAGGGTCGCGAGGCGCCAGTCGAGCGGCGCGTTGGTAGGCTTCCGCTGCCTCCTCCAGGCGCCCCGCCGCCCGCAGACGATCCCCCCGCGCTAATTCCGCTTCCACCTCATCCGCGCTCCAGTAAACC
>JANWYM010000248.1 GCA_025055355.1 Abditibacteriales bacterium | reverse complement strand
CGCGTAGGACTCTTCGACGCCCTCACCGCCGTGCCGTTCGCCTTGCATACCTACGCCCGCCTGAAGCAACGGCTGCGCCGAGAACGCCCCTCGTTGTTCATCGCCGTTGATTGGGGCGCGGTCAATATGCGGTTCATCAAACATTGCCATCAGTTGAACGTCCCGACGCTTTACTACATCCCCCCGCGCTGCTGGGACATGCACGCCGTCGTGTCAGCGGACCTGGTGCGCTACGCTACGAAAATCGCCACACCGTTTCGCTGGTCAGAGGAACGTCTGCGGGCTGCGGGCGCAAACGTGACGTTTGTGGGGCATCCCGTGCTGGACACCACGCTCACCGCGCGCCCCCGCGCCGCCGTGCGAGAGACGTTGAACATAGGCGCTGACACCACCCTCATCGCCCTTCTGCCCGGCAGCCGCCGCCTGGAAATCCGATACAATCTGCCTCTTTTGCTGCAGACAGCGCAAATGATTCAGCAACAGCGTCCCTCCACGCGCTTCGCCATCGGGTTGGCTGCGAGCGTGAAAGAGGAAACCGTGCAACGTCAACTGCAGCGGCACCCCGTCGAAGGGCTGCAGGTCCTGAAGAGTCAAACGTTCGACCTCCTGCGCGCCTGTGACCTCGCCCTCATCGCGTCCGGCACCGCGACGCTCGAAGCCGCCTGCTTGGAAACGCCTTTGGTCATCGTTTATGCCGCGCCGTGGTTTCTTTACCTCCAAGCCATCTTCGCGAAAAAACTTGGCGCTGTCATCGGTCTGCCGAACCTTGTCGCCCAAGAAATCATCGTGCCGGAAATCACGGGACGTCATTTTACACCCCAGAACCTCACCGCAGCGACGCTGCAACTCCTCGACGACCCCGAAGCCATAGCAACCATGCGTCAACGCCTGCGCCAAGTGCGGCAGACGCTCGGCGCCCCTGGCGCGACGGCGCGCACCGCCGACCTCGTGATGGAGTTGATTCACCGTGAACGTCCCGCGACAATCGTTCATCACCCGCCATAGAACCCACCTCACGCTGCTTGCCTGTCTTGCGCTCTTCGGTGTCTCCGTGTGGTGGCGACACAGCATAGGCAAGAACGCGCCGCCACTCCTTTTCTGGACGGGCGCGGGGCTGGTCGCTGCCGGTCAACTGCTGCGCCTCTGGGCGGCGGGTTACCTGCGCAAGGACGAGCAGGTCGTTACTGGCGGACCGTTTCGCTACCTCCGTCATCCGCTCTACGTCGGCAGTTTCACGGCAGCGGTCGGCTACTGCCTCATGTCGGGACTGCTGCTCTCCCTCCTCCTCGTCCCACCCTTTTTCATCGCCGCCTACTATCCCGCCGTCATCGAAGAAGAAACCTTCCTCACGCAAAAATTCGGCGACGCCTACCGCGCCTACTGCGCCCGCGTCCCCCGCTTCCTGCCGCGCCTGCGCAACGCGCCCGCGTTTCAACCTGCCGACCGGTCAAAGTTCGCGTGGCAATTGGTGAAACGGAACAAAGAGTATGAAGCAGTGGTAGGGAACTTGATTTTGGTAGGCTTGTTTATCGCGGTCTGTAGGTAGAGATTGGAGAACGCGCAGGTGTTCCACGGTCCCCGCCGACAAGCCCTGAGCGCGATCAAAGCGATGCTGCAGCCGAAGATGCCACCGTGGTTCAAGCAGTCAAAGGTTGACCGTCTGGAGAACGTTCAGCGGCGACGGGCGGTGCCGTCTGTATAACTGCTGCATAAGAGCGGTTGCGATGGCTGGATTGTCAGGAGAGATCAAAGGCAGTCTAAGTTTTGCTTTAAAATACTGGCACAACCTGTCCGCGCATGTGATATAATCATACCCGAGATGAAGGGAGGTCAACGCCATGTGTCACTTTGGCTTTCGCTTTTCTCCTTTCGTGATGGGCTTTGGAATGTATTTTGATTTCGATGACTTCTGCGAGCCGTTCTTTGGGCGCAGACGCTTTTACACGCGGCAGGAACGCATCGAGCACTTAAAGAGAATCAAGGAAAAGTTGGAGCGCGAGTTGCGGGGCATCGAGGAGCGGATTCGGGACCTGGAGGCACAAGAGTCCGGGTCGCGATAAAGTTTGTCCTCCTCCCTGTCGCTCCTCGCCGACCCTGCGTCGGCGGAAGGGACGAACTTGCGCCCGCAGGAGGCGGGCGCGACGTCGGCGCAAGTCTCCCGTCGGCGTGGTTTGGGGAGGCGCTCCAATGATCCAAATTCCGCCCGGGGGGGACGAGTTGCCAATTTCCTCTACGTCTCCCGCTGGAAAATCTGTGCCCCTGCGATTGGGCGGAAGGTCCTCTCGAGCTGCCGGGCTTGTCCGCTCAAAATTATCAGGTAGGTCTCGCCAGGGCTCTCTAATTCCTTCACCAACCGCTGAAGCAATCGCCCGTCCGCTGCGCCGCGGTTTAGCGTCCACCGGGGGTGATGGGGGACGACACCCAGCACGTAATAGGGACGCTCAGGAAAATACCTGACGACCTTGCGCACAAGGTAGGCGGCTGCCACCTCCGTGTAGCGAGCGAGTTGTTCGCGCACCCTCTGAACCGTTTCGGGGGCGAGGTTGTGTGGCTCAAACTGGTCGCGCAGGTTCACGCCCGACCGCTCCTGGCGGGCAGCGGCAACTTCTGCGAAGTAGTGGAGGGCTCTTTCGCGGTAGCGTGCGGCTTCCTGCGCCTGCCCCCGCTCCATCAGGAACTGATACGCCAGTTCACATCCATGAGGGATGGCTTCAGCGTCTGCATTCATGGCGTTGTCAAGGTATTGAATCCCTATCGCCTCCCCCTGCGCCAGCAGCAACCGCCCCAGCAGGTAGTTAGCGGGAGCGTGTTGCGGCTGCCGAGCGAGCACCTCCTGCAAGAGCGGGATGGCTGCTGACTGGTCTCCGAACTCCGCCGTCAAGCGGGCGCGGGTGAACGCTTCCTTTTCTGTCAGCGGCTGACTCTGTGCCTTTTCTTCCAATTCCCGCAGGGTTTGGCGGGCTTGCTGGGCGTATTGATGCCGCTCCTGCCACTTCGGTTGCACCGCCTTTTGCCAAGCGAGGTCAAAGTGCTCCACAAGACAGGGCAGCGCTTCTCCCAAGAAAAACTCGGCGGCGTTTTGCGTCAGAGGTGGGGGCAGAGGGACATGCGCCGGGGCGTCGCCGCCGTCGGACGCCTGGAGGTAGCCCAACGCCCGCAGGCGGTCCGCAAGCGCCGGGTGGGTATCGGTCGTGTCGGTCTTCCGCGCCAGCGCGCGGTCCAGCCAAGCAACTGCCTCTTCCGGTTGAGGACCAGACCGCAAGGCGGTCGCCATCGCCGCGAAGGGTTGGGCGGTGGGCTGGGGCTGATTGTCCGCCTGCTTGTAGATGTCTGCCCAGAACACCTCTTGCAACAGCCGTTTCTTCACCTCAAAGTTCAGCAGTGCTTCGGCGGCGTGCTGCGTGCTGGTCAGTTCCGCTGCGCAGCGGTCGGCGAGGTATTCGTTTGCCCGCCGCAGGGCGAACGAATAGGCGTTGAAAAACGGTGCATACCAGTGGAAGAACCACTGGAAGATTTTCGTGCCCCAGTGGTGCTCTGCCTCCAGCCGTTCCAGCAGTTGCGACCAGGTTTGTTCGACGCGGTAAATCCAGCCCCCCAAGCGCCCGTGATTGCCCGAGAGGTGTCCCAGTTCGTGGGCGACCACGGCGCGGAACTGCTCAGGGGAGAGGGCTTGCATGAGGGGCAGCCCGAACAGGAGGTAGTTGCACTGCCAGCCCAGAACGCCCAGGCGGGGTCTTTGGGCAGCCGCCGCGTTGAAGTCGCTCGTCACCAACACGTGGTGAAAGCGCGGGGTGCGCAGAGTGGACCTCAACTCTTCAATCATGCGGAACAACGGGGGCACCTCGGCAGGGCGAACCTCCCTTCCCTCAGGCGGCGCAAGGCGCACCCACATCGCCCGCAGAATGATGCCCACGAATAGAACGCCCGCCCAACCGAATTTGAGGGCGTAGGAACGGGCGTGCCCAGAAATCAGCGCATATCCCAGCAGCGCGAGCAGCCCCAGAGCAATCGCCAGCACGAAGAAGATGTAGAGGTAACCCAGCCCCGCCAGCAGCGCTACGCGCAAACGGTAGAGAGAAGGGTGCTGGCGACTATACGCCTCCAAACGCCAGACCATTGCGTCAAACTGCTCCCGTGTCATTGCCTCTCTGCACCTCCTTTCCCCGCGCCTTCTCCTTTCGCCCCACCCCGCGACGGCAGCGTTACGCTGTTGCGACGCTCCTCCTCGCTCAGCGATACGGCTCAATATCGCAGGCGTCCAGACTGACCGACACGGCTTGGTTCATCACGTCCACAGACAGGATGAGACGCCGTTTTTTGTCCTGCTTCTCGACGACGATGCCGACCGCATCGCGCAGCGGGCCGGAGATGACGCGCACTTTGTCGCCCACTTTGAGGTAGGGATGCGGCTCGATATCCTGACCGCTTTTGACGGCAAGGAGCAGGGATTCAATCTG
Source organism: Abditibacteriales bacterium (assembly GCA_025055355.1). Taxonomy (GTDB): domain Bacteria; phylum Armatimonadota; class Abditibacteriia; order Abditibacteriales; family JANWYM01; genus JANWYM01. The sequence continues at coordinate 2,074 of JANWYM010000248.1, read as the reverse complement.
TTCCGCTGGCACTGGCGCTGGCTCGCGGTCGTAGCCCAAGATGCGCACGACGCCAGGGGTTTTCACGATAGCCAGTCGCCGTTCGGGGTCTAACGCCGTCCGCACGAACAAGTAGCCGGGGAACAGCGGCTTCTCAATCCGCAGTTTCCGGTCGCGACGACGACTCCACGCCTTAATCTTGGGCAGGAAGACCTCAAACTCCTTCCCCTCCAAAGAGTCCGCCACCTTCTGCTCAAAGCGGCTGCGGGTGTACAGAGCATACCATTCGACTGTCGTGGGATACATCTAACACTAAGGGTTAAGGGTTAGAGGTTGCGGCGCGGGACGCTCTGCAACCTCTAACCCTTAACCCTTTAACCTTTGAACTCACGGCGCAGGACGCTCCCCCTGCGCGTTGAGCTAACGTCCCAGCAGGAATCGCAAGTAACTGACCGAACTCAACAGGCTGGCGATGTTTTGCGCCTTCTGCCAATTTTGTGGTTCTTTTTTGTAAGGCACGATGATGATGTCGCCGGGCTTGATGAGAGTATTCTGCGACGGGTCACCCGCTTGCAACTTTTTCAGGTTGACGGTCAGGGGGACGAGTTTGCCGCCTTGGGTGCGCAGCACCGTCGCCTCCTCAGCGGCTTCCTGGGTCAGCCAGCCGTGCGCCGCCGCCAGCACGTTGAAGATGCGCGGGTCGTCCGGCAGCGGAACGGTGCCGGGCTGTCCCACTGCCCCGAACACCGACACCCCTTGCAGGGACGTCACCAACACCGTGTCGCCCGGCTCGAGGCGCACGTTCGCTTCGGCGTCGCCCGCGTCGAGGCGCGTCACGTCCGCGTGGAGAATCTGCCCGGCGCGGAAGATTTTCACCATGCTGCGGTTGGCTTGCGGCGTCAACCCTTCCGCCAGTCCGATGGCGTCCGCCAGGCGCATGTCAGGCTTCATCGGATATGTGCCCACGCGCCGCACCTCCCCGACCACTGTGACCTCGCCGCGCACCGGCACAATGACCACATCGTTCGGCTCCAGCGGCACGTTGTCATCGGCATGCGCGTCGCGCCGCGTCTTGCTCAAATCCACCGTCAGTTCTTTCCCCCGACGCCGCACGCGCACGATGCCCGATCGGTCGGCGTTCTCATCAAACCCCTTCGCCAACCCAATAGCGCGCAGGACACGGTCGCCTTCTTCAAACGGGTAAGCGCCCGGCTCGCGCACGCCGCCAACCACCACCACCGTGCGATTCGCCTTCGGCACGAACACCGTATCGCCCGGCTGCAGCGGAACGTTTTGTGCCGAGTCTGCCGCTTCTTGCAGCAGGAGAAAGTTGACCGGGATTTTCTTTCCTTCGCGCAGGACGACAACGTCGCGCAATTCCGCCCCCGCCTTGAACCCTTCACTCTGGGCAATCGCTTGAACGACTTTCATGCCCTCCTGCCACCCATACACGCCCGGCTTCTCGACACAACCGTAAACCGTGATGTAGGCGGGCTGCGGCTCCTGCACGAGGACGGCATCGTCGGGTTCGAGGGTCTTGTTTTCCCTTGGGTTGCCCGCCAGCAACTTGCGCAGGTCAACGACAATGATCTCACTCTGCCTGCCGCGCACGATGTAGGCTTGCGTCGGCGATACCCCCTCGCGCAGCCCCGCCGCTTCGCTCAGAGCGTCCATGACCGTCATGCCCGGATAGTGCGGATAACGTCCCGGCTTCATCACTGGACCCAGCACGTCAACCCGGCTGCCGCCGACGATTCTCCTCGGCACTACCACAATATCGGGACGTTTGTATATCTTTTTAAACTCCTCGTAGATCGCTTTGCGGACCTCCTCAATCGTCTTGCCCGCCGCCGGCACCGCGCCCAGCCGCGCAAACGGCAGGTGCAACAAGCCGTCAGGCGTCACGGGAACGGTAATCGTGAGAGGTTCCTTTGTGGGCGCCTTGAGGTCCGTGATGTTAATCTCATCCCCCACTTGCAGGCGGTAAGTTGACGGCGATCGGGTTTCAGGCGGCGCGCCCGTTGAAGTCTGAAACCCGAAACTCGAAGCGCGAGAGACCGACAGGATGAGAATGAGCAACGCCCCCTGAGGGATC
>JANWYM010000247.1 GCA_025055355.1 Abditibacteriales bacterium | reverse complement strand
CAAAACCCACACCCTGCAAGGTCGCTTCTGGCAAGGGCAGTTCCACAACGGTGTGCCGCAGGGTCTGACGTTCACGGGCTCAAACGCTCCGACCCTGCTGGTGCAGCGCGTCGGCTTCGGCTGGGAGGCGGCGGGCAAGGTCCAAGCGCCGACGGCGGGCGAGATGGGGTTCGATGTCGTTCGGTCCTACTACAAACGCTACCGCGCCAACCTAAGGTTCGGAGGCGTGCATACTCTGCAGGTTTTTACCGAATCTGTGAGCGATTCGCCGTTTCTTTACCTCTCGCCACGATGGACGTTGGGACGCGAGGTATCTGACCAAACTCTGCTGGTGCGGTTCACGCTGGCGGGGGCGCTGGATACGGCGACGTGGTTTTCTGATGGCGTGATGCGCACGCAAGCCGTGAGCGCGTTCGGCGGCGCTGCCGTTCACGTCTCCCGCGAGCGTCCGGTGATGCTGTTTTACCATCGCGCATCGCAGCAGGGTCTCCTCGTTTACTTCCCTTTACCCGCGCCCGAACTGCGGGAGTGGTTCGTGGAAGATTACCGCGTGAAGGCGACGCCGACGCTGATGGCGACGGTTGCCAGCAATCCGAAGCAAACTGATGTGACTTTCCGCATCGGACCGTTCGGCGGGGCAGCGGGGGACACGGTGGACTTCTACTTTGTGCTAATGGGGTTTGCGGGCACGCCGTCAGATGCCCTGCGCGCCGTGCACGTCGACGGCGTGTGGGAGGAGCGCATCGTCGGCGTGGGCGGCGAGCCGATTGTGATAGAGCAGTTGGGCATCACGCAGGGCGGCAAGACGGTCAAGCAGCGCGCAGGCATATTGCCCCCGCGCGCGGTGTATCGCCTGGACTTCCAACTGGACGATACGGAAAAGACGCAGTGCACTATCGCCGCCTACCTGCTCCACGACCGCCGCGTGGACGCCCGCCCTGCCCTGCGCGTTGCGGTGAACGGTCAGCCGCTGACTGACCAAACGCCCCCGCTCAATGCCGATGCCACTTACAAAGTCTCCGACGAAGAGTTACCGCTTTACGACGCGCAAAAAGCCGCGTGGACGCTGCGGCGCGAGCGCAGCATCAACGGTCAACTGGACGAGCAGCATCCGCTTTATTCCCCCGAGTTGGCGCAGATGGGCCACCGCCTCATCTTCGACGTTTCGGCGTTGGTGAAGAAGGGGGAAAACTTCATCACCGTCGAAAACGTCGGCGATGCACCGCTGGTTCTACCCGCGACGCCGTCGAGTTGGCGCTACTTCCCCGTCGAAGGCTACTCGGGCCGCGTGGAGGTGGAATATCCCAACCTGCACGCCGACGGCTTTGCTTGGGGACTACCGCGCTGGTCGTGCGATCACGTGATGGCAACGCTGGAACGCCTCGCTGACCTCACGGGCAAACCCTTCTGGCGTGACGCCGCCCTGCGGCATTTTGTCTATTATCTCGAGAAATCTAATGAGCAAGGGTTAGTGCCTGAGCGCATCACGCGGGATAGAACCTCCCCGCCACCCCTTCTTGGTAAGGAGGGGAAGGGAGAGGTCTACTTCGTCCCCGGCTTGGGGCACAACGACCTCTGGTTCGCGTTGCGTTTTCTGCCTCGCTTGCCTGCGCCTGAACGCGAAGCGGACTATCGCTTGCTGCAACGACTGCGAACGCTCTACGACCCGCAGAACCCCAACGGCTGGGTGACGCTCCGCGCCGATGGTTCGTTTTGGTTCGAGCCGCGACAGTTCGCCAACGACACGGGCGAGCCACCCTACATCGTCTCATCGCACTGCGCCGCGCTACGCGTGGCGGCGACGATGCTAAGGTTGAGCCAAGTGCTCGGTCAGGAACAAGACGCACAATTCTGGCAGACGGTCACACGGCGGGGCGTGGACGCGCTGGTCTGGTATCTGGGTCAGACCAAGGCGTGGGATGCAGATGACCAAGACGGCGATGCGCTCGCCTTGAGCCTCCACATGCCCGAGCCGCGCGCCTCGGGCAACGCGCACCTCGAATGCTTGCGGCACCTCATTCAGGTGATGACCCTGACCGACTACCGCCGCCGTGACCTACTGCCGCACGTCCGCAAGATGGCACAGCACGTCATCAAAAATAATGCTGACGCCCATGGCGAGGAGGACTTGGACTTCGCCACGACGCTTTACCCATTCGCGGCGCGCTTCGACCCATCGTTGTTTAAGGCGATTGATGCGGCTTACCGCCAAGGCTTAGACCAAGCGAGAATTTTGAACTGGTCGGGCGCAGGAGTTCCTGACGCGCAGCCCGCTCTGCCCCTCGCCATCGAATCCTCGCCTGATCTTCCGCTGCCATGCTCGGCGGCATGGAACGTTGTCGTGTTGGAGAACCTGACGGCACAGGACCAAACCGTGACCATTAAAGTCGCCGATGAGGTGAAAGTCGAAAGCGCCCAAGAGTTAGTCGCCCACGACCGATTGACCGTCGAAGGGCAAACCCTCCGCTGTATCGTGCCGGCGGGGCGGGTTCGGGCGGTGAGGATAGACGTCAAAGGTCACTAAGAGCCTATCCGAACATCCGAACCTGATGTCATGTCACGCGCAAGGAACGAGGGCAACCGCGTCACTCTTGCCGATCGTGTTACCACTGCAGCAGCACCTTCAATGCACCCTCTGGCTTGTCCGCTTCCAACTGCAACGCCTCCTCGTATCGCGCCACCGGCAGGACGTGCGAGACGATGGGCTTGACGTTGACCTTGCCATCAGCGATATATTTCAGCACCGTGCGCAGGTTGCGCCCGGAGGTGGATTTCTCTATGGGAAAATACTGGTCACCAAACCCCGTCGCGCGCGTCGCAATCAAATCGAGTTCCTTGTGATAGACATCGGCGACCCAGTGCGGCAACGTGACGGGCGTTTGATACCAGCCCAAAAACACAACACGCGCTTTGGTGCGGGCAACGGCGACAGCATCGGCAGCGACGGCGGGGACGCCGGAGGCTTCAATCACGACATCGGCGCCCTGTCCGTCGGTGAGCGCCAGGACTTGTGCGTGAACGTCGGTCTTGGCGGCGTTGATGACGTGCGTGGCGCCCAACTGCTTGGCTAAGGCGAGGCGGCTGTCGCGCACGTCAACAGCAATAAGGTCGTCCGCGCCGCTGAGTTTCGCCCATTGCGTCACGAGCAATCCCAACGGTCCCTGACCCAGCACCACCACAGAGTCGCCCAATAGGATCTGCGCGCGATGCACGGCGTGCAGCGTCGTCGCGCCCCACGGCACGAACACGGCTTCTTCGTCCCTGACGGCGGGCGGCACTCTCAATGCCCCCGCTGCGCCTATGACGACATACTCCTGAAACGCCGTCCAGCCGCAGACGCGCTCGCCAACCTCCCAGCCGTCCACCCCCGTTCCGACCTCCACCACCTCGCCCACCATCTCGCCGTTCAACGGCAGTGGAAACCCGCGATAATACGGATTGCGCGGTGAGGGCACCACGTAGCAGCACTCGCCCTTCCACGAATAGACATGCTCCGCCCCGATGGAGCAGAGGCGCATTTTGACCAGCAGTTGCCCTGGGCCTGCCTGCGGAGGAGGTTTCTCCTGTAATTCGCAGCGTCCGATGTCAGTCAGAATCAGGGCTTGCATGACGGCATCGTCCTTTCTGTCCTTAGTTGCCCCAGTATAAATCAAGCGTAGAGTTTTGGCAAATCCCGGTCATCGTCCTTGACAAGAATCCGAGAAGGACCGTGTAATACAGGCAACCGATCTTATGATTTCGTTTCTCCGCTTGTCATCCTCGACTTGCGAGCGTGGGGATGACCGGCTACTGCTCGCTGGTCACCTGCTCCCCATCCTCCCCCGCCCGGCGTGCGGAGGCTAATGACGTCGCCTGCTTGCAAGTCGAGCGCGGTTTTGCCTGGCAAGCGGTAGGATTTGCCTTCGCGGATGAGGACGTTTTCCCCTTTGCTGCCGGGTTGTCCTCCGTGCAACCCGTAGGGGGCGAACCTCCGGCGTTCGGACAGAATCGCTCCCTGCGCGTTGCAGAGGACGCGCACGTCGCGGCGGATACCGCAGCCTCCACGATATTTGCCTTCACCGCCGGAGCGATCGCGTAGTTCGTAGCGTTCCACGCGTAGGGGATAGGCGAACTCCAACGCCTCAATCGGCGTGTTCATGGTGTTGGTCATGTGCGTATGAACGCCGTCTATGCCGCCTTTGGTTGGGCGCGCCCCCATGCCGCCGGCGATCGTCTCGTAATAGGCAAAATACCGTCCCCGCTGCCCATCGTAGCCCCCTAACGTGAGGTTGTTCATCGTCCCTTGACTGGCGGCAGGAATTCTCTCTGGGACGGCTTGCGCCAACGCGCCCAGCACCACGTCCACAATTCTCTGCGATGTTTCAACGTTCCCACCCGCGACAGCGCGGGGGAATCGGGCGTTGACCACCGTGCCGGCGGGAGCGACAACGCGAATCGGCGCGTAGCAGCCCGCGTTGAATGGCACGTCATCCCCCAGCAGACACATGAAACAGTAGTAAGTTGCCGATTGCGTAATGGCGGCGACGGCGTTGAGCGAGCCAGCACATTCAGGGTCGCTGCCGGTGAAATCTACCGTCGCTTGCGAGCCGCGCACGCTTAGGCGGACGCGGATGAAAATGGGCTGGTCATTGATGCCGTCGTCGTCAAGGCAGTCTGCAAACGCGTAAACGCCGTCGGGAATCTGAGTGATGACGGCGCGCATCATGCGTTCAGAGTAGTTGAGAAGCATTTGGAACCGCTCGCTGACGCTCGTGGCTCCGTATTTGTCCAGAACCTCGATCAACCGCCGCTTGCCGACCTCGTGCGCGGTCAGTTGTGCCCGCAGGTCGCCCATCCGCTCCCACGGGGTTCGGACGTTGGCGCGGATGAGGGCGAGGAGTTCCTCGTTCGGTTCACCGCGCTTGTAAAGTTTCATCGGCGGCAGGACCAGCCCCTCCTGAAACAGTTCCCGCGACAGGGGCATGGAGCCGGGCGTCATGCCACCTACGTCGGCGTGGTGGGCGCGGGTGGCGAGGAAGGCGAAAGGCGAAGAGCGTAAGTCCGAGGGCACGAAGATAGGTGTGACGAGGGTGATGTCAGGCAGGTGCGTGCCGCCCAGATACGGGTCGTTGAGGATGACAACATCCCCCTCCTCGAATTGAAAAGTCTCGATGGCTTTAGCGACGCTGGCGGGCATGGAGCCGAGGTGAACGGGCATGTGCGCTCCTTGCGCGATGAGCCGACCCTGTCCATCGAAGAGGGCGCAGGAGAAGTCCCGCCGCTCCTTGATGTTGGGCGAATACGCCGTCCGCGTCAAAGTGACGCCCATTTCCTCCGTCAAGCTGACGAGAAGATTCGAGAAAAGCGTCAGTTCAGCAGGGTCAAATCCAGAAACTCTTCTGATAAGAACCACCTCCCTCGCCACGCGGAGTTGTCGCGATCGTTGGGGGCTAAGTGTTTGACTCACTTTTTCGCCGTGCTGAAATCCCTGATTGCAACTCGCTGGGACTTCACAAACGAGAGACGCTGGGTTAAACTGGAATGTATATCATCCCAAACTTTTGCGTTTTGCTCGGGGACTGCCAACGCGGTAGGTTGGGCGTCCCGCCCGATGATGTGTGACCCATGCATTGACAGGGGGTGAAGAGCCTAACTCCAAAAACACCCGTTAAAGTCGAGGTCCGCCGTCTTCGTAGCGTCGCCGAAGTCACCTGACCTCGGGGCGGTTGGAATTGGGGGAGGGTTTTGGGGATAGGCTCTAAGCGACAGACAAAACGCAAAAGCTAAGTCATCAAAGGACAGGAGGCTCAGGACTATGGCAGATGTCACCATCAAGGCGTTACCGAATGGACCTTACCTGGTGGAGGGAGACGTGACGCTTCTCGACCCCACAGGGCAGGCAGTGGTGCCGCCCAAGCGTCCGTTTGCCCTCTGCCGCTGCGGGTCTTCCAGCAAAAAGCCGTTCTGCGACGGCACCCACAGCAAAATCGGCTTCCAAGCCGCCGACGCCGCCCCGCAGACGCCGTAAGGAGGTGGTTGGGTGGTTAGGTGGTTGGGTCGTAACAACCATCTAATCACCCGAACACCTGCACACCTCATCCCATTCATCTCAAAGTTCCACCGCTCGACCCGTCGCTGCACTTTCCACAGCGGCGTAGGCGATGCGGAGGGAGTGAAGGTTGTCGCGTCCGCTGGTCTGGGCTTCGCGCCCTTCGGTGAGGGCGCGCATGAGTTCGCCCATGCTGCCGCCGAAGGCGTCGGGGAACCAACTGCCCTGAATGCGCAATGTCTGCTTGTGGTCGGGTGCGTCCTTGAACGAGACGACCAACTCGCTGCTCGTCGCGCTCGCCGAACCTTCCGTGCCGTCAATGATCCACTCGTAGCGGTGCATCCCGCTGGTCTGAACGATGTTGTTGAAGTGCAGGGTGGACATGACCATCGCGGCGGGTTCATACTCGCACAGAATCGTGTAAATCATCGGCGACACAGCGGCTTGCCCCGGCACCATCGTCGTCGTGCATTTCACGCGAATCGGCGTGCGTCCCGTGAAGT
>JANWYM010000246.1:3966-6532 GCA_025055355.1 Abditibacteriales bacterium | reverse complement strand
CACGACGGGAATCCACATCACCCGGGGCAGCACGTTCGCGCTGGCGCCCATCACCATCACCACCGCGCCCAGCCAAAACATCCAGCCGCTCGGTTGCTGAACGTTCCAACGTTGCAGCGGCAACTCTTTGAGCGCGAGAAGAGCCGCCAGCACCGCGCACAGCGGCAGCGCAAGCCACGGTAAGTGGGCGTTGTAGCATTGAAAGAAGATGGTCAGCAGGTAGACGAAGAGGAAGCCCAACTGCACGTAACCGAACCAACGACGGGCGTAGTGAATGGCGTTGAAACCCACCATGACCAGCACGGGCCAGAGAGCGGAGCGCGGCAGATGCCCCGTGCCGATGAGGTCGTAGCGCAGAAACGCCGAATAGCAACCCGCGACAGCGATGCCGATGACGCAGAGAAATCCAATCGCCACCGCACGAGCGGTGATGGCGCGCCGGGAGAGCGAGTCTCCGGCCGCACTTGGCTCAACGGGAGGCTCGCCCTTCCGAGTAGCGTCCGACGAAACGGCTGGATGTGCCATAGCGCCCCTTCAACTTTCTGGAATGATTGCGGCGGTGATTTTACACGAACGGAGCGGGGGCGTCAAGTCGCCGCAAATCGCGTGGCGCAGGCGTCCCGCCTGCATCAAATGCCCCCTGCGTAGAAGGCATGTCGGTGTTAGGCGGTTTTCCGATACGCGAGGTCAAGCGGCTGCTATGACCGTTTCGTCGCTGGACACCCTATTTCCGCGGACGCTGCGTGTAAGTGATGATGAACTTGTCAGCACGCTGCTTCGACTCAACGAAGACGAGGGAGGGGGTTCGCACGGTCAGCGTATAGAAGCCGTCGGGCATCCGACTCACGGGGTTTCTTCCGGCGGACGGATCCTTGAGGCGGCTGAGTTGAGGGATCAATGTCTCCCAACTTTTTCCCCAACGGATCGGGACAAATTCGTTGCCTTGCCGTTTCAAGACAAGCGGAATCCGTTGTTCTGGCACCTCGATCTGGTTCGTGAAGTCCATGCGCTTGGGGATGAACAGCAGGACCTGGACCTCTGTTGTATCGGGGGAAATCTCCGGGAGGCGGAGGGTGTAAGTCGAAGGAGGAACAATCACCAAGAAGTAGTTGGCGATGACATCCAGCAACGTTTCGCTTCCCTTCTCGTCCACGTGGACCAACACCAGATCGTCGCCCCGATAGCGCAGATAGGTCCGACCGTCGGAGGTCGACAGGGTGCGTCCCTCCCCTCTTGTTACCCCAATTGTTCCAGACAACACAACAACCAGAATGCCAAGAACTGTCACCATCTGAACGCGTTGCATCATCGTCCCCCTCTTTGATGACTTGATTATACCACGTCGGTGGACTTCGTTGTATGCAGCCCTTGATTTGAGTCGAGGCCGATGGCGTGCTTTATGTCACCACCCCCGCCGCGCGCAGCGATTTGAGCACGAGGTCTTCAAACGGCGTGTCGGTCGTGGCGCGGATGTAGTTCATGCCATAAGTGAGGCAGTGTTGACGGAGTTGGGCGCAGTAGGACTCCACGGCGGCGCGGTAGGCGCGCAGCGTGCCTGCGCTGATGGTGACCTCTTTGGTGTCGCCGGTCTCGGCGTCGACCAACTTGAGGTCGCCGACGAGGTTGGGCTCAACCTCGCTGCGGTCGAGGACTTGAATGACGTTGATCTCAAACCCGCGCGATAGCAAACCGCGTAAGCCGGAGGCATAGCCGTCTTTGACGAGAAAATCCGACAGCACCACCGCCACGCCCGCGCGCGGGGCGCGCTGGGCGAAGTCGCGGAGGCAGGCGTTGAAGTTGGTCTGCCCATCGCAGTCCGCGTTGCTGAGGAAATCGAACATCTGAAAAATGTAAGGACGCCCGCGCACGGCGGGAAAGATGGAACGCAGGCGGTCAGAAAACAACGCCATGCCCACGCGGTCAAGGTTTGTGAGTCCGATGTAGCCCAACGCGGCGGCGAGGCGGCGGGCGAAGTCAATCTTCTTCGGCTCGCCGAACGACATCGAAGTGGAACAGTCCACGAGAATCTGGATTTCCAAGTCCTCCTCTTCCATGAACAGTTTGAGGAATAGTTTCTCCAGCCGCCCGTAAACGTTCCAGTCCACGCGACGGAAGTCGTCGCCGGGCGAGTAGGCGCGGAAGTCGGCGAACTCCACCGACGTGCCGCGCTTGGTCGAACGCTTCTCGCCTTTGATCGTCCCACGAAACGCCTTCTTCGCGGCGATGGAGAGCATTTCCAATTTTTTCAGAAACTCAGAGTCGAAGAGAGTTTGGTCAGTGGGCATTGTGATTCAGAGTTCATCGCAGAGGACGCCGAGAACGACCCACCTTGAGACAGGCTTGACGCGCACAAGAGCCGTCTTGCCCCTTGTGCGCGTCCCTCCCGCCCCTATACCATTCCTGCTGCGTCAGAGCCTACCCGAAGACCGGGTAGCGCAGGCTTCCAGCCTGCATCAGATGCCGACAGGATGTCGGCGCTACGCGGTTTTTGGATAGGCTCTAAGTGCCATTCATGGTTGCTTCACCGTCTTCTGCTCCCGCAGAATCTCCGCGATCAAATCATCCG
>JANWYM010000246.1:0-3956 GCA_025055355.1 Abditibacteriales bacterium | reverse complement strand
CATCCGGCTTGACGCCTTCTGCTTGCCCCTCAAAGTTGAGAATCATCCGGTGGCGCAGGGCGGCGGGGGCGAAGTAGTCAATGTCTTCAAAGGCGACGTTGTAACGCCCTTCCAGCAGGGCGCGCACTTTGCCCGCGAGGACCAGCGCTTGCACGCCGCGCGGCGATGCGCCGTAACGAACGAAGCGGCGGACGTTTTCGGTGGCGAACTCCGACTCAGGGTGCGTGGCGAGCGCGACGCGGACGGCGTATTCCTTGACGTGCGGGGCGATGGGCACCTGGCGGACGAGTTTGCGCATCTCCATGATTTCCTTGCCATCAATGATGGGTTCGATCTGTGGGACGTGAATTGTCGTCGTGCGGTCGAGGATTTCCACGAGGTCGTCCAGTGACGGGAACTTGACGAGTAGTTTGAACAGGAAGCGATCGAGTTGCGCTTCGGGCAGCGGATACGTGCCTTCCATCTCCAACGGGTTCTGCGTGGCAAGCACAACGTAAGGCTCTTCCAGTTTGTAAGTCTTCCCCGCGACGGTGACGCTTTTTTCCTGCATGGCTTCGAGCATGGCGGACTGCGTCTTGGGCGTGGCGCGGTTGATTTCGTCGGCGAGGATGATGTTGGCAAACACCGGTCCGGGCTGGAACTGAAACACCTTCTCCCCGCTGGGGGTTTCCATCACAATCGTCGTGCCCGTCACGTCGGCGGGCATGAGGTCAGGTGTGAACTGGATGCGCGAAAAGCGCAGGCTCATCGCCTGACTCAAGGTGCGCACCAGCAACGTCTTGCCCAACCCGGGCACACCTTCGAGCAGCGCGTGCCCTTCCGACAGCAGGCACACAATCACCCCGTCCACGATGTCCTTCTGCCCGACAATCATCTTCGCAATTTCGTCGCGGATGCGGTCAAAGGCGGATTTGAAGTGGTCCACGCGCGACTGAATTTCCACCTGCGGTTCGGCAGCCATGCTCCCTCCAAAAACAGTATGGGCGTATGGACGTGGGAGTGTGTGGGCAAAAGCGACACGCGACGCTCACCAACCCATAAGCCCATACGCCCCGATGTTACCTCGCGGGGTTCAGGGACTCAAAGTAGTCCTTCACCTGCTTCTTGTATCCGGGCGGAATCTGCTCTTTGGCGATGGCTTCTTCGGCTTCTTTTTTGGCGGACTCGTAGACCTTGAAGTAGGACGATTTCGCGCTGTCGGCTTGGGGGAGTTGTTTCTGTTCGTTCAGGGGCAGCACCGCGCCCTCCTTGCCGATCTCCCCTTTGACGCCGCTGGCTTTTTGGGTGGACTTGGGAAGTTTCTCCGCCCAGTCCTCCGCCCAGAAGTCTTTGGTGTCCTTGGCGGCGTTGGTGGCGCGCAGGTTGCTGACGTTGCCTTTGCTGGTCGTGCCCTGACTGTCGTTGCGCGGTCCCAGTCCTGGTCCGGCTTGATTGCCTTGCGTGCTCGGCGCGAGGGCAAGGAACCCTTGCCCATCGCAAGTCGCTCAGGGCTTGCCGTCCTTGCCCAGCTTACCCATCCCCTGACAGATTTTGCAGGGCATGTCGGCTTGGGCAATGTTTTGCTCGGCTTGCTTGAGGCTCTCCGCCAGATTCTTTAAGGCTTCCAACTGTTCCTTCGTCAGGTTCATGTTGTTCAACTGCTGCGCGAGTTGCTGCATCTGTTGGGCGGAGAGTTGAGGCGCTTGCAAACCTTGCTGCTGCATCTGCTGCACCAGTTGCTGCATCTGCCGCGCCAACTTCTGCATTCCGGCTTGCTGCATCGCCTGGGCTAACTTCTGCATGTCCTCCGCCAACTTCTTTTTCTCCTGCTCGGACAGGTTGCCCTGCTGCATCTTCTGGGCGAGTTTCTGCATCTGCTCGGCGGCTTGCTGCATGTTCTGCTGCTGGAGTTGCGCGGCGAGGTCTTGCATCTCCTGTGTGTTCATCTGGTTCTCTTCCTTCTTCAACGCCTCGCTCAGTTGCTCCATCGCCTGCGGGTTCACATCCTTCTCGGACTCCTGCTGCATCTGCTTAACTTGCTCGGCGAGTTTGCCGATGTCCAGCAGCGCGTCCTTCTTTTCCAGCCGCTCAGTCTGCAGTTTCTTGGCTAACTCCGCCAGTTGCTTGGCGGCTCTGAGGGCGTCAGCTAACTGCTTCTCCTCCGCCTCTTTGTAAACCTGCTTCGCCACCGCTTGCAACCGCTCGCCCTCTTTTTTCACCACCTTGCGCACCGCCCGCTGATCACCGGGTTGAAAGCGGTCAATGGCAGGCATCAGGAAGAACGCAATGAGCGCCAGCGTGGACAGGCAGAGGAATTTCGTGGGGCGGTCGAAGCGGAACGGATACAGTTCGCGGGGGTTGAGTTGCTCGCTGCGTTCGGCGGCGTCCGTGACCAGCGCGGGGACGAGCGCGCTGCGCGCTTCGGAGGACATCTTCAACCGCGCCAGCAACCCCTCCCGTGCCCGCTGCGCCCGCTGGCGCGCTTCGCGGTAGGCGCACACGGCTTGGACGCACCACGGGAAAACTCCCTTGAGCGTCTTGGGGCGTGGCGGCAGGTGAAAGACAGGACGATACACGATTTGCTCCGGCTCGACGAACGCAATCGCGCTGCTCAACCGCTCGTTGAGTTTCAGTCTGGCGTCGGCGTCCATCGCCGCTTCAAACAGCGTCGCCCGCTGCGCCCGCCACCACAGCAACCCAGCCCCTGCGGTGAAGACCAGCAGCGCAATCGGCAGCCACGGTGGCACGTTGAGAATGTAAAGTTTATGCGCCAGCAGCAGAATCGCGCTCACAGTCACCCCGACCAACAGCGTCCGCGACAGGGACGTGATTAAGCGCAGAAGATTCAATCGCTGGGTTAACATGTCGAGACGCCGCCGCAACTTTTCAGAAGCCGACATGATTCGCACCTCCACTCCATATTTTCTTTCTGGCCGCAGGACAAGTTGGCAATCCGTCCTATCATCGCGCCCGAACGGTTCGACGTTCCGACAGCGCAGATGTTCCAATAAAGTCGGCGACCAGTGACCAGTCGTTGTCACCGCTAGCTACAGGTGACCGGTCACTGGTCACTGTCAACTGGTCAACTGGTCACTGGTTACTGAACTCAATCCGCCCACCACGCCCGCTGCGGACGCCGCTGGCGTTGCGGCTGCTTGCCGGCGAAGAACATGACCAACGCCAGCCCGGCGATAAAGCCGCCGATGTGCGCGGCGTAGGCGACGCCGCCCCCCGCGCGCGAGCCAAGACCCAACATGCCGATGCCGTTGATGACCTGGAACAGAAACCACACCCCGATGGCGACAATCGCAGGGACTTCCGTAAAGAAGCGCAGCAGAATGACGACGACCCGCTTCTGCGGGAACAGCAGCAGGTAGGCACCCAGCACGCCCGAAATCGCGCCCGACGCCCCCAGACTGGGAATGAGCAGGTTACCGCGCGACTCCGCCGTGGTGTAAACGTGCGCCAGCGACGCTAACACACCACACAGGAGGTAGAAGACGATGAACCTGACCCGCCCCAGCGCGTTTTCCACGTTGTCGCCGAAGACCCACAAGAACAGCATGTTGCCCGCGAGGTGCGCGATACCGCCGTGCATGAACATAGAGGTCAACAGCGTGATGTAAACCGAAATCGGCGTCGGCTGCAGACCGGGAACGCGAAAGACGCGACCGCTCAACGGGTCTTGTATCCAACGGTCGGACGTCACGACGTCCTGCCCAGTGAGGATTTCCTGCGGCACAGTGGAGAAGGCGTAAGTGAATTTGTCATTACTGCCCATGCCTTGCAAGAAGGCGAACACGAAGACGTTGAGGGCGATGAGCACATACGTCACAATTGGCGGTGACGTGCGGTCGCTGTTGTCGTCGGCGATGGGGAGAATCATTACCACGGTAGTTGTCATTGTGAGCGCAGCGAAGCAATCCCCTGCGGATAAGGTTGCCTCGCTGCGCTCGCAATGACAACCTGAACGACTC
>JANWYM010000245.1:3042-6542 GCA_025055355.1 Abditibacteriales bacterium | reverse complement strand
ATATCGCGGGCGCGAGCGTGAAGTTTGAGGGTGGGCTTGCCGCTGGGTTCGTGGACGACCTCCACGCATTTCCAGTGGACGCCGCGCCGCCAGCCGGTGCCGAGCGCTTTGGCAGCGGCTTCTTTGGCGGCGACGTGGGCGGCGAAGGCTTCTACACAGGCATGGCGGCGGCGGCAGTAGGCGATTTCACCGGGGAGGAAGACGCGACGCACAAAGCGGTCGCCGTAGCGCTCGAGGAGTGACTGCACGCGCGCGATGTTGACGATGTCCACACCGACGCCGCAGATCAGAGACACGGATTCTCACCTGCCTTATCTGGTTTTGCTTCACTACATTCCGGCACGTCCCGGAGACTTTCTGCATTGAGCATCTGCTCCGCATCGGGATGTTCAGCGTCGAAGTGGTTTGCTTCGACAGGGGAGCGCTCCGCCGCTGTGGAGAGGGCGCGTTCCTCTTCCTCCTGGGCGAGGGCGAGGGCTTCGGCGGCGGCGGCTTGTTCAGCTTCTTTTTTGCTGCTGCCGCTGCCGCGCCCCAGCACCTGCGCCCCGACGCGCACCTCGACGGAGAAACGCTTGTTGTGGTCAGGACCGCTGGAGGTGATGAGATGATAGGTCGGCGTGCCACGGGCGCGCCCTTGCATGTATTCTTGCAGGAGGCTCTTATAGTCAGGCGAGTAGCGCCGCTGTTCGATGGCTTCGATGTATTTCCCCAGATGCGTGAGGATGAATTTCTCCGCCGCCTCTAAACCTTGGGCTAAGAACACGGCGCCGACGATGGATTCAAAAGCATCCGCCAGGATAGACGGGCGCGCCCGCCCGCCGGTAGCGGCTTCGCCGCGCCCCAGTAAAATGTAGCGACCCAAATCTAATTCGCGCGCAGCCGCAACCAACACAGGTTCGCTGACGGCGACGGCTTTGATTTTCGTGAGTTGTCCCTCCGTCAGGCGGGCGTGTTTTTCGTAGAGGTAGTGGCTGACGACCAACCCCAGCACGGCGTCGCCCAAGAACTCTAAGCGCTGATTGGAGGAGAGGCGGCGTTCTTCGCCTTCGCCAAGGTAGGATGGGTGTGTGAGGGCGAGGTTGAGAAGAGAGGTGTCCGCCAAGAACACACCCATTTTTTCCTGTAACTCTTGAAGTTGCTGGGCGCGGTCAGGAACGCTTTCGACCGCCGGGACAGGGGGCGCCGAGGTGTCGTCAGATTCTGCCTCGTCAACCGGCTCCGCCCTTTGGTCCATGACGGGCTCAGTGCGTTGAGACTCAACGGCCTGTTCCGGTGCCTGCGGAACAGATTCATCGGGTGCGCACATCAATCAGACAGAAAACGGTCAGGGTGGAGGGTTCAAGGTTGTCCCGACGCATCGGAACAGCCCTCAACTCTCAACCCTTAGCCCTCAAACTTCTTCATGACTAAGCAGGCGTTGTGACCCCCAAAGCCGAACGAGTTGGACAACGCCACTTCGATGCGGGCAGGGCGGGCGACGTTCGGCACGTAGTCGAGGTCGCAATCGGGGTCAGGTGTTTCGTAGTTGATGGTGGGTGGTAGAACTTGGTCTCGTATCGCCAGAATGGTGGCGATGAGTTCCACCGCGCCGGACGCGCCCAGCAGGTGTCCGATTTCCGATTTCGTTGAACTGATGGGAACCTTGAAAGCGTATTCGCCCAGCGCCTGCTTGATCGCCAGCGTCTCCGTTTTGTCGTTCATCTCGGTAGAGGTGCCGTGGGCGTTGATGTAGTCGACTTCGGCAGGGGTCAGTCCGGCGACGTGGAGAGCGTGACGCATGGCGCGCGTAGCACCTTCGGCGCTTTCATCCATGGCGGTGATGTGGCAGGCGTCGCTGGTCAGTCCGCAGCCAGCCAGTTCCGCGTAAATTTTCGCGCCGCGCTTTTGCGCCGACGCGAGGCTTTCCAGAATCAGGATGCCTGCGCCTTCGCCGATGACGAAGCCGTCGCGCTGCGCATCGAACGGGCGGCTGGCTTTGGCAGGGTCATCGTTGCGGCGTGAGAGGGCGCGCATGTTCGCAAATCCAGCAACCATGAGAGGGGTAATTGCTGCCTCCGAACCGCCAGTAATCATGATGTCGGCTTCGCCGCGTTGAATGACAGCGGCAGCGTGCGCGATGGCATAACTCGCGCTGGCGCACGCTGCCACCTCTGCAGCGTTGGGACCGCGCGCGCCGAACGTGATGGACACTTGCGAGGCAGCCATGTCGGGAATCATCATCGGCACCATGAACGGGCTGACGCGCCCCGGCCCGCGCTGGAGCAGAACGGCGACCTCAGACTCCCACGTGTTGATGCCGCCAATGCCCGAGCCAATATAAACCCCAATGCGGTCGCGGTTCGCAGGGGTGATGGTCAATCCCGCGTCCTCCAAAGCCATCCGTGCCGCCGCCACCGCGAACTGCGCAAAGCGGTCCATGCGGCGGGTCTCCTTTTTGTCCATAAACTGCGAGGGGTCGAAGTCCCTGACCTCCGCCGCGATTTGCGCCGCGTGCTGCGAGGGGTCGAAGGACGTAATCCGCCCCACCCCCGAACGCCCCTCTTTGGCGGCTGTCCAAAACTCCTCACAGCCAATGCCGATAGGCGTGACCGCGCCCATCCCTGTAATCACAATCCGTTCTGCCATGGACCTTCTCCCCTCATCGGCCGCCAGCGGTTAAAAGAGCACAGACCTCAATTGAGGCTGGCTGGAGTTGGTTGAGGTTGGCTTGGGTTGGCTTAGCAGCGAACCCCAACCAACCTTAACCAACTTAGCCCACTTGCCATCTGGTTATTGGTCGTTGCAGGCTACGACTCGACCTTACTCTCAATATATCTGACGGCGTCTGCGACGGTGGCGATCTGCTCCGAGACTTCCTCGGGAATCTCGATGTCGAACGTCTCCTCAAAGCGCATGACTAACTCGACCACGTCGAGCGAGTCCGCGCCCAAGTCCTCCACAAAGCGGGCTTCGGGCGTGACCTCCGAAGCGTCTACGTTCAGTTCTTCCACAACAATCTCTTTAACTTTCTCAAAGATGCCCGTCACTGTCTTTGCCTCCATTCACTAAGAATTGTAAGGTTAAGGGTTGAGGAGTATCAGACTGCTCATCTTACACTCCGCAACGCTTAACCCTGCTCACATGACCATGCCTCCATCCACGTTCACGACCTGCCCCGTGATGTAACGCGCCGCCGGGGACGCCAGAAAGAGGACGACCTCGGCGACTTCCTCTGCCGTGCCCATGCGCTGGAGGGGAATGGTCTGAAGGATTTGCTCCTTGTATTTTTCATCCAGTCCTGCCGTCATGTCAGTTTCGATAAAGCCCGGCGCGACGGCGTTGACCGTGATGCCGCGCGCGGCGAACTCTTTGGCGATGGACTTCGTAAAAGCGATAACGCCGCCTTTGGACGCTGCGTAGTTTGACTGCCCGACGTTACCCATCTGCCCGATGACGGATGTAATGTTGATGATACGTCCGCTTTTCCGTCGCAGCATGGAGCGGGCGACGGCTTTCGTCAC
>JANWYM010000245.1:0-3032 GCA_025055355.1 Abditibacteriales bacterium | reverse complement strand
CGTTCCCGTCAGGTTGATAGCTAAAACCTCATCCCACATCGCCGGCGTCAACCGCAGCAGCAGCGCATCGCGCGTCACACCAGCATTATTCACCAGAACGTCAATTTTTTCCCAAACCTTGAGAACTTCGTCCACCGTCTTTTGCACGTCCTCGAATGATGCCACGTCAAGAGGGCACGCGAGGGCTCTTCGCCCCATCGCTTCAATGTCCTGGGCGACGCTTTCAATCTGGGCAGCGGTGCGCGCGCACAGAGCCACGTCGGCGCCGGCAGCGGCGAGTTTAAGGGCGATCGCTCGCCCGATGCCGCGCCCCGCGCCGGTGACAAGAGCCGTTTGTCCGTCCAGAACGCCCATAAACGACCGCGGGTTGAAGGTTGAGGGGGCAACCTCATCCCCCAGCCCTCAACCCTTGGAGGGTCTTCTCCAGCGACTCGCTATCCTCCACGTTCAACACGGTAGCGTCCTTAGCGATGCGGCGAATTAAGCCCGACAGCACACGCCCCGGTCCCAATTCAACGAACGTGCGCGCGCCCAAGTTCCACATCGTTTGCACGCTCTTCTCCCACAGGACAGCGGAGGTCATCTGCCGCACGAGGGCAGAGCGAATCTCTTCCGCTGACTGCGCCACTGCACCGGTCACGTTCGTCACCATCGGAATCTGCGCCGTTGAGATGGGCGCGGTTTGAATGAGTCGCGCCATCTGTTCGGCGGCGTCGCGCATGAGCGGGGAGTGGAACGCGCCACTGACGGGCAATTTGACCACCCGCGATGCGCCTTTATTTTGTGCAATAGCCATAGCCGCTTCGACAGCGGCGACTTCCCCCGAGACGACAATTTGACCGGGCGCATTGAAGTTGGCGGGCTGCACGATGCCCCCCGCGGCGCGGCACGCTTCAGCGACTTGCTCGGCGGACAGCCCCAAAATCGCCGCCATTGCACCTTGGGCGGCTTGGTGCATCAACTCGCCCCGCCGTCGCACGAGTCGAACGGCGTCTTCAAAAGTCAACGCGCCCGCTGCCACCAGGGCGGTATACTCGCCGAGACTGTGTCCCGCAACGACCTGCGCCGCGATGCCCTCCGCCTTCATCAACTCGTGACAGGCGCAACTGAGGGTGAGGATGGCGGGCTGCGCGTTCAACGTCGCCGTCAGATCCGCCTCTGGCCCTTCAAAGCAGAGCCGCGCCACGTCGAAGCCCAACACCGTCGCCGCTCGGTCAAAAACCTCCCGCACGCCGGCGAAGGCGTCGTAAAGTTCCCGCCCCATGCCGACTTTCTGGCTACCTTGACCGGGGAAGACGAAGGCTATCATAACTGGTGTGCGGCTATTCGATTGTTCGAGTGGACAAGTCGTTACTCGAACACCCGCTACCCACAAACCACCGAACTACCACCTGAGCACGCAACTACCCCACGTCAGCCCCGCGCCGAAGCCGACGCAGACGACCGTCGAGCCATCTTGGACCAGCCCTTGTTGCTGGGCTTCCGCCAGCGCGATGGGGATGGACGCCGCTGAGGTGTTGCCGTAGCGGTCCACGTTGACGAAGACCTTTGTCCACGGCACGTTCAACCGTTTCGCGGCGGCTTCGATGATGCGGGTGTTCGCCTGATGCGGGATGAAGCAGTCCACCTCCTGCGGGGTCAGTCCCGCCTGCCGCAGCGCTCTCTCCGCTGACTCGCCCATGATTTTGACGGCGAAGCGGAACACCTCATTGCCGTTCATGCACAGGAAGTGCTGTTCTTCCTCAATCGTCTCAAAGGTCGCAGGCGTGTGGCTCCCGCCGGCTTGGATTTTGAGCAAATCGGCGCCAGAGCCGTCGGAGCCCAAGTCAAATCCTAACAGCCCTTTCCCTTGCGCCACCGGCTTGACCACGACCGCTCCCGCTCCGTCCCCAAACAGCACGCAGGTGCGGCGGTCCTTCCAGTTGACAATGCGTGACAGGATATCCGCCCCGATGACCAGCACAGTATCAAACGCCCCCGCCGACACACACTGACACGCCATGACCAGCGCATAAGTAAACCCCGAGCACCCCGCCTCGAGGTCAAAAGCGGCGGCGCGAGCGCCCAGCCGCTCCTGCACCAGACAGGACGTAGCAGGGAAAGGAAAATCCGGCGTCACGGTGGCGACGATAATGAGTTGCACCTCTTCGACGGACGTGCGCGCGTGGCGCAGCGCCGCGCGGGCGGCGTTCACACACAGGTCAGAAGTCGTTTGCTTGGGGTCGGCGATGTGTCGCTCGCGGATGCCCGTGCGCGAGACAATCCACTCCTCGCTCGTATCTACCATCTGCTCTAAATCACGGTTGGTCAGAATCCGTTCGGGAACGTAGTAACCGACGCCCGCGATCCCTGCCGCTCGCAACTGTTGGTTCACACGACGCGCCTCCTTGGGCAAGGCAAGTTGTCAACTTGGGTATGCGGGTGTTCAGGTCATGGCTTGTCCACTCGAACACCCGCATACCCGCATGCTCGAGCACCCCTCAGCGGAGGGGGGCGGACTCTTCTTCGAAGACCCGCAACGTTCGAAGTAAGTCGTGCACACGTTGAACGATGTTGGCTTTGACCATCTGATGAGCGACGCGCACGGCGCTGGCAATCGCCCGCCCCTGCGAGGAGCCGTGCGCGATGATGCACACCCCGTTGACGCCTAACAGCAGCGCCCCGCCGTATTCGCTGTAATCGGCGCGCTTTTTCATCCGCTTGAAAGCGGGTTTCAGCAGCAGCGCCGCGATTTTCGACCAGAAGTCGCGAGTCAACTCCTCCCGCATGATTTGCACAAAGTATTGCGCGTAGCCCTCTGCTACCTTCAGGAGGATGTTGCCGACGAAACCGTCACACACCACGACGTCCACCTTGCCCAGCCCGATATCGCGCCCCTCGATGTTCCCCACGAAATTAATGGGCGCTTCGCTCAACAACTTGAACGCGGCTTTGGTGACCTCGTTGCCTTTGGAGTTCTCCGCGCCGATGCTCAACAAACCGACTTGGGGTGAGGCAATGCCGAACAGACATTGAGCATAAACGCTGCCCAT
>JANWYM010000244.1 GCA_025055355.1 Abditibacteriales bacterium | reverse complement strand
GAGAGCCGACGCGCCCGATGTTAGCGGTTGCGGTCATGTTGCACCACCGCCTTCCAGCGTTCGTTCACGCACTTGCGGAAAATCTCTTTTTGCGCTTCCGCCCCGAAGGTCACACGCACGCCCAACAGTTCCTCCGCGTCTGCCTCGCCCGCGTGTTCCAGCGTGATGGTGTCGTTCGCCTGCAAGCCATACGCTTCGCGCTCTGCCCCTGCCAACGCGCCCAAACCGTAAACCGTTTGCGTCGGGTTGGGCAGCGAGGCATCGGGCTGCCCGACGTAGCGCACGCTGAACTTGCCCACCGTCGCCTTGACCTCGCCCAACCCCCGCGACTTGCCGAAGCCAATGGGGATCAGCCCCTCCGCCAAATCGCGCAGCACCAGCGCGATCAAGCCCAATTGCCACAACTCAAAGTTGCGCAGATGAATCGCGGTCGTGAACTTCGCTTGCGTGACCACCTCAAAGTCAAACGGGCCGTGCGCCACCGAACCTAACACGCGGTCAATCGCCACGCCCGTGCGCGTCTCCGTTTGCGGGTTCTGTCCGCTCGGCGGATAGGCGTCGTTGAACTTGATGTGGCTGGCAGCGGCGGTGGAGCCGAACACGCGGCAGATGCGGCAGGACTGCTGGTAGATGGTGCCACCGTTGCTCTGTTTCTCCAGTTGCTTGCCGCAGAAGGTGTCGTCGAACAGGTTGCAGCACCGCGCGCCGACCGTGCGGGCAATCTTTTCAGCGTAACTGCGAAACACGCCTTTGAGGCTGCTGCCGGGGATGTAAACGCTGCCGCCGCTGCGCACGAAGCGCATGTCCGGCACCGACGGGTCCGCGCCGCCCTCAATGCCCGACTTGATGAGCAGCGGACCTTGCGCCTCAATTGTCAACTCAATCGTCGCCTGGTTGAGCAGTTTCTTCAACATGCGCCTTCCCTCCTTCCCTCAGCGTTGCGAAGAACGCTTGTATCTTGTTGCTGATGAACGCCGTGATCTCATCGCCCCTGTGCTGTGCGCCTGCGCCGTTTTGCAGGTAAGCGAGCAACCCGGTGCGTCCGACGATGGTTTCAAACTCATCCCACGCAATCCGCACCAGCCCCAAGCCGCGCGAGGTGTTGCCGCCCACCCACGCCCCACCGTTGGTGAACTCGCGCAAGCCCAGAAACAGCAAACCCAGTTCCTCGTCACGGGCATTGTCCACGCGGAGATGTAAGTTAAAAGCGGTCTCACGCGGGACGACTTCAAAGTCATACTTGCGCCCGCCGGAGACCGTCTCGGTGTCGCGGTCAATCGCCACGCCGTCGCGCACCTCCACCCGCCCTTTCCAGTGGACGCCCTCCGTCAGGTAGAGGTCCGCCACCTTCACCTTCGACGCCAGCCACGGCGAGCCGAAGAGACGACAGATGGTGCAGGCTTGTCCGCCCTCATGTGTGCCGCGCTTAACGAGTTGCGAGATTTTATCGTCGCTCAACCCTTCCACGTCTGTTGGGCTCACACATGGGTCATTGAGCGGGTCGCACGCCCACGGCTCTTGCTTGTCGCCGGGCGAGAGGGCGCGCGCGATGGCTTCCATCAGGCTGCGCAGCGACCCCTTGAACGACGAGCCGGGAATGTAGGGCAGTCCGTTCACGTCGCGCACCACGGGGTTATCCGAGCCGACGACGGCAAGCGAGCCGCCCGCGCCGATGTGCAAGGCGGTCTGGGTGATGAGCCGTCCGCGCAAGTCATAACGGCTGTCGAAGCATTCAAACATGATTAGTCACCTCCCTGGTGCACCTGCTTATACTTGAAGTAGCGGGCGAGGTAGCCGAGATAGCGGCGGACGAGGCGGATCTCCAAGTCTTCCGCTTTCACCTCGCCGCTTGCCTTCTGGTTTGCCCACTTTTTGAGTTGCTCTAAGTTCGTGCGCACCGCTTCGCCAAAGCCTTTCCCACTTTCCTCACCGAAGCGCCAGCCTTCGTTCTTCTTGCTGCGCCCAATCTGATACTTGATGAAGTTGTCCACGACGGCGACGCTCTGGGTGTCGTCAGCGACGGCGATGACGTTGCGGATTTGTTTGTCTTCCAGTTGGTTTGTGATGCCACCTGTTTCGTCCACGACGGCTTCCGCTTGCCGCACGACCTGCGCGTCCAGTTCATCCAAAATCTGCCGAATGAGCAACTCTTTCATTGCGGTTCCACCTCCCGATGGAAAGGGTCGCACACGCGCACCGCGCCGAAGCCTTCTTCGCGCCGCGCGCCGATGCCGTGCGCTTCGATTTGGGTCAGCGCGTCGTGCCACGCGCTGATGTCGTCCGTGCGAAACACATACACGCTGCCCGCCGTCGCCGCCAACGCAGGCGGTTTGGGCAAGCCCCACGCCTCCGACCACCCCGCCACCGTTATCGGCGCGGTGAACATCAGCGGACGCGCAACGCCCGCATCGTCGGGGCAGCAGACCTGCTCAACGCGCAAATTCGCAAAGCCCAACTCCGCCGCCCGTGCTTGGAGCATATCCGCCGTCAGTTGCACCGTCGGCGTGCCGTCAGGCGTCGTCAGCAGCGCGGGGGTGAGCAGGTCAATCGTGAAGTAGTCGCCTTGCGGTGCGTTCTCGCCGCCGTAGTTGCTCCACACCTCTTTGAGTTTTTTGTTGAACTCGCCCACGCGGGTCGGCACGTCCTCCTCATCGCCGTCCGCTTCTTTGAGTTCAATCTCCACGCGCCCCAGTCCATAGGTCTGCTCGCCACCGAGGCGGGTGATGCTCTCAAGCAGTTGCTTGAACTCATCAACGCGGCGCTCATCCCACGAGTCAGGCGCCGCCATGCACCCGATAAACTGCGTGCCCTCCACGACAGCCTGCACCGAGTAAAGCAAACCCTGCTCGGCGGTCTCGCGGCGGCGGTTGATGCCCACGTGCGTCATGCGGCGCGTGCGCGGCATGGACGCGGAGTGATAACGTCCGCCGCCCTCGTTCACGTAGCGTTTGCCGAACGGCTCCAACGGCGCGTTGCAGGTGACCATCGTGCGCAGCGGCGGCTCGGTGGGGCGCGTGAGGTCAGCGACAGCGCAGGTCGGAAACGCGACGCCCGTGGTTAGGTAGTAAAACGGGCAGATGTCCTTGACCCCACACGCTTCGTGGTTGTTAATGAGTTCTGGCGCGGCGCAATCGCGCAGCGTTCTGCTCGCCACTGCCCCGCGCAGCAGTGCGCCCGAAATTTCGCCGCGTGTCTCCAGAAACGAGCCGTAGGGCTTGAGCGCGCCTGCGTAGAGCGGCGAGAGGGTTTTGATGGTAATGAGCAAGCGGGTCACGTCGTCACCTCCTCCAGCGGCTTCAACAACTCTTTCCAGCGCGTATCCGTCAACTCATCGCCATCCAGCACACCCCGCGCCACGCGCACCCAGCCCAGACCGCGCGACCGCCCGCCGCCCACCAGCGACAACGCGCGCACCCCTGCCAGCAGCAGGGCGCGATGTTTGTGCGACGGCGGATCTCCCTCGATGAGGGCGCGGAAACGAAAGCGTGCGTTGGGCGCGCTGGTCTCGGTGAAGAACAGCCGCTCGCTGAACGCGGCGCGGCGGGCGCGGGAGATGCTCACCCCGGGGCGGATTTGCGCATCGAACGGGCGGCGCTCGCTCACGGATTTGCCGCGCTGCAAGACGGGTGTGTTGCGCAGCCGCACATCGTCGGCAAGCGCGGCGTCGCCAAACCACAGCGCAGCGTGTCGCGCCGAACCGCCGAACGTCTCGCAGATGATGCAATACTTGTCGTCGCTCACGCCGCGATGGTGCCAGAAGTAAGGGCACATGTTGTCGGTCTGCGGTGCGTCGCACACCTCCCAGCCCAGCGCGCGGGCGATGCGCTCACACTCCCAACGAATGCGCCCCTTGAGCGTGGAGCCGGGGATGATGAGTTTCCCATCGGCGTCGCGCGCCGTCGCCTTGTCTACGCCGATGCCCTGCGCATCCGCCGTTGAACCCACGCACACCGCTGACAAAACTTCCAGTTCAATCTCCAGTTTCATGGTCTTCCCCTCCGAAGATCGTCGTCCTCGTCAAACGGGAGGAAGAGGCTCCCGCCGAAACGAGCTTGGCTCGGCAGGAGCCTCGCCCTCCCAGGGGTTGCCCTCCAGGTCGCCGCAACCTTGACGGTTGCGCTCGTTCGCAGGCTTCCCTCCTATTTGCCGACAGGATGTCGGCGCTACGTTCTGCGCACGTAGTCGAAGATCTCCACCAGGTCAATCACGGGCGTCACCCATTCCCCCGCGCAACGACGCCACGGCGCGTCGGTGTCTTGCGACCATTCCGTTCCAAACAGCGACCGATGGAATCGCCGCCAGCCGTTCTCTCGCTCCGTCTCGTCGCGAGCCAGTTGATAGCGATACCAGTTGCGCGCCCACGCAGGCACATGCTCCACAACCGCTTGCCGCAACTGGTAAAGTTGCGAAGCGGGGAAGTCCTTCTCACGCACCCACCGCGCCGTGCAAAGCAACTGTCGCAAATCCTCCAACCGATACGGGCGCTGAACGAGCCGGTGGTTGCCTGTGAAGACAGACGGCAGGCTGTAAACCTGCTGGCGATACGCCTCCACGTCCTCACTCAGGCTCGAATCGCCGGTGATGACCTGAAAGTCAATGTGCGCGGGGATGGGCTCACCATCCTGCCGCGCTTTGCGCCCCGCCTTCTTCGCGCTTTTGAGCAACGCTTCAACGATGGAGTGCGCATAGTAGATGGGCAGATGCTCCCGCATGATCAGCACGCCCGCCGACATAGTCAACTTGCCGTTGAACTTACTTTGAAAGTTCGCGCAGAGGTCAAGCGCGATGTCCAGCGCCACATCGCCGGGGACAATCAGGAACACATCATCGCCACCGATGGCGACAATTTCGAAGGGGTAGAATGGTTCTTCTTCTTTGGGCAGCGCCCATTGCGCCAACGCCTTGAAGGTGGCTTCCCGCGTCACGCGCCGCAGTTCTTCGGACAGGGTGCGAAACTCGGCGGGCGTCTGCGATTGCTCAAGGCGGCTGCCGATGTCGTTACCGTCGGTATAGATGATGCCGACGTAGCCGCGCGCTTTGCCCTGCGCGCGGCTGCCGATCTCGTTCAGGTCCTGCGCTGGACGCTCTGCGGACCGCTGGTGCAAAAACTCCTCCTCAAACCGTCGCAGGTAAGCGGTCTTCTCCTGGCGTCCAAACTTCCGTTTATCGCGGCACACACGACACAGGAAGACCTCGCGCCCGTCAGGTTCGGGTTCGCTCCGTTCGGCGGGGCGCACCTCACAGGAGTCACAGCGTTTGCTGTATGGCGGCGCGTCAAAGACGGGATAAAACGCGCGGCTCTCTTTGGCGCGGCGCAGGTCGTAGCCCAGCCACTTGACCAGATTGCCGAAATTGCCGCCGCTCGCCTCCACGCCCTGCACCCACTCCTGCGGCGAGGTGGGACGATGCACGACGCTGATGGTCGCCGCCCCCGTTCGGCACAGATAGAGCCGCTGGATACGGTCGGCGATGCATGGTGCCAACTGGGTCGGTGCGACAATGAGCGCGCTGCCACCCGCCGCGTAGAGCAGACACTCAGGCGGCAGTCGAAATCTCTCCCAAAGCAGAGCCGCAACCTCGCGTTCGTTCAACTCCGTGAGCATTGCGCTCGCCCCGCGCACTTCGGGCAACTTCGCCGTCTCAAAGACGTAACCCTTCACGCGGTCGGTATCGGCGGAGATGAGACTCAACGCCCTCTCATCTCCCAACTCCTCGCGCAGAAAACGAGCAACACTCGCTACTGGGTCGGCATCACTGATCGGGCGGTCCGCCGCCGACGCCAGTGAATCGGCGTGCGCGATGAGTTCTTCCAGCGGACCGAGGGGCGACTCGTCGCGCAGACGATAGAAGCGCCCCGTGTGATGACGGTAGGCGATTTCGCTCAGGCAAAAGACCGTCACCTCATCCATCAGCTCATGGAAAAGTGCCTGCACTTGCTCCCTGCCGCGCTGGTTATGTCGCTGCGGGGGATGCTTGCCGAAGTCGTGGCACAGCGCACCGACGCGGGTGAAGTGAATCAACTCCTCGGCGTCCAATGGCTGCTCCGGTTGTCCGTGTGGCAATTGGAACCGCAGCAACTCGGAGATAGGCTTGCCCGCTTCCAGCCATGCGCGCACCATCGCGCAAGCGAAACCCGACACGAGCAACGAATGATAAGCGACGGTGCTGCGATTGCGCTGCGGGCGACTATCGGCGGGCAGGCGGAGCCAGTCATGCGGCGGCGGGCTGCGACGCAATATGTCAAAGAGCAACCGCGCCGATTCCTCCAACTTCTCCCGCCGCGACAGTTGCGCTCTTAGCGACTCGAACAGCTCCTGCCGCAGCCAAGCGGCGAACTCTTCCCGCAGCGCATCTAACGCCGACTCCGGCACGCCGCCCAAACAGCCTGCGACGGGGTGTTCATACAGAAAGAGCCACTCGCCATCCGAAGTCGCGTAGCGTTCCTCCGCCGCCTGCACCTCCGCCGCGCTATACATGCGCCAAGCCGTTTGGGTTGTCGTATCGCCCATAGGTTCACCCTCAAAAGTTACGCAGTTGCTAAACTTTT
>JANWYM010000243.1 GCA_025055355.1 Abditibacteriales bacterium | reverse complement strand
ACAGGGGCAGTAGAACTGCTTTTTCTCGGCGTCGTAGGTGACGCCACAGCCAAGGTGGGTGCAGGTGCTGGAGAACACGATGACCTCCTCACCCTGGCGCTTGACGTAAACGGTGCGAGCAGCCTTGTCCATGAACCAGCCATCCAAGCGCTTGACGATGTAATCCACTTTGTTGACTGCTCCATCGGTCAGGCTGCTCAGGTTCGTCAACTTCACCAGCGGCTTGCCCTCCCGCTTGGCAAAAACGGGCGACAGGACGTAACCCACCACCGGAATCGCCAGCACGATTCCTATCGCGCTGCTCAAAAGGTTGGATAGGACGCCCAAGAACTTCCGTCTCTTCATGTCTGTTCCCATCAATACCGCCCATTGCATGGACGGACGCGAAGAGGGAAGAAGGTCAACCATCTGCGTCTGTCCACCCAACGTGCGGTCGCCCAGTCATGTCTTATGGGGACGTAGGACGAGTTGGCAACTCGTGCCCCATCTCCCTGCACCCCGATTATAACAGTGAAGTAGGCTAAGTCCGTTCCCGCTGTTAAATGACGCGCGCCACCCGTGAAAGGGGATGTCCTTTGGCTTTGAGTTCGAGGGTGTTGAACCAGCCGAACGGAGTGCGGAGGACCGTGAAGCCGTCGGCGGTGAGTTGGGCTTGCACGCCTTTGAGGATGTCGAGCGCGATCGAGGGCGCGGCGAGTTCGACAAAGAGGTGAGCGAAGGAATGAAGGATGACGGTGTTGACCTTGAGTTGCCGCGCCAACTTGGTGATTTCCTCCGCGCACTTGCTGACGACGACCTCGACTCGTGCCTCATCCGATTTTTCGCACGCGGCGTAAACGAGTAATGACTCCTGTGCTTCGGTGACGCGCTCCTTCTCCGCCACTTCTTCCCGCAGGGGCGAGCGACCTTTCTCAGTGACTTCGGACCTGAAGGAGTCGAGATGCCAGATGAGGATGCGCATGGAGGTATCGCGTGTTGCGGGTTGCGCATTGCGTCCGATGTCGTGCGGAACGAAGGGAAGCATTCCGCCTACCGCCCCGCAGCCACCAGACTTCGCCCCAGGCAGCCCGCGACTTCAATCGGGGGAGCGGTCCTCGCGTGACCCTTGACGACGCAATACGCAATACGCATCACTGATGTCGTTGTAAACTCTCCTCAAACGACCTCGGAAACCGGCATCCGCCGCCTTTGACGCGCTCGATGAACTTGTTCTCCAGCAGGGCTTGGACGCCCAGCGTCACATCTTGCACCGTGCCGGTCATGAGCCACTCCTGCAACTTGGCGCGAGGGAGCATAAGATTGTGCGCGGCGAACGGCGCTTCGAGCAACGCGCGCAGGGCGCGCTGCCCCTCGATACCGCTGAAGCCGAGGTCGCTGATTTTAGTCTTGCTCGTCAGCGGCACACGGGTGCGGGACGCCAAGACCGCGCGCACCTCGTAGTCCACTGCCGCTTTCGCCACCGTCAACAGCGCCGCGCCGCAGTGTTCGGCGATGAGGCGGCTTGCACCGCCTAAGACGTTGAAGAAATCCTGCGCGGTCAAGTCCAGCACGGCGTCTTTCTGACGCCCCTGGACCAGGGTGCAGGCAATGTCGCCCGCGACTTGCATCCACGGGTCACACAGGTGGCACATCCACTTCGCGTCAGCAATGACACCGTTTTCAACGTGCAGGAAAACGTAAATCACATCCCCACTCTGCCCAGGGCACGCCATCACAAACGCCTGACCGTTGATGACCGCCGGCTTCCCCTTGTTGCCCCCGCGCTCCCACATCTCCTGATAATACTGGATGGCTAACTCATCGGTCTCAACGGCATCGTCATCGGGTTCCCGTGCATCCACCATGTCTGCGCCTCCGCTGCTGTCTATTATACGCCACGCGCCGAAAATGTGTCAACCGCAGCCAGGGGGTCGTTGACGCATCACGCCGCCTTCTGTATAATTGGTGGGGGTTCATGCCACCCAATGACATCACCGATAAGGACGTAAACCATGCCTCGTGATCGTATCATCATTCGCGGCGCGCGTGAACATAACTTAAAAAACATTGACCTTGACCTTCCGCGCGATAAACTCATTGTTATTACCGGCTTGAGCGGTTCAGGTAAATCCTCCTTGGCGTTCGACACGATTTACGCGGAGGGCGAGCGGCGTTACGTGGAGAGTTTGTCCACCTATGCGCGGCAGTTTTTGGGGCAGATGGACAAGCCCGATGTGGACTACATCGAGGGGTTGTCGCCTGCTGTGAGCATTGACCAGAAAACCACGTCACACAACCCGCGCTCGACGGTGGCGACCGTGACGGAGATTTACGATTACCTGCGTCTCCTCTTTGCACGCGTCGGCGTGCCGCACTGCCCGCAGTGCGGTAAGGCGATTGCGCGGCAGTCCGTTGACCAAATCGTCGACCAGGTGATGAGCCTCCCCGAAGGCACGCGGCTGCACGTGCTTGCTCCCCTGGTGCGGGGGCGCAAGGGGGAGTATCGCCAGATTTTTGAGGAGGTGCGCAGAAAAGGCTTCGTGCGCGTCCGCGTCAACGGCGTCATCTACGACGTAAACGGAGACCTGAACCACCTCCAACTCGCACGCTACAAGCAGCATCACATCGAGGTGGTGGTGGACCGCATCGTGCTGCGCCCCGACGTGCAGAGCCGCCTGGCGGACTCGGTGCAAACGGCGTTGCAGTTGGGGCAGAGCGTCGTGATGATAGAGGTGGTTGACGCAGAAGGTTCAGGGTGGAGAGAGAAGGGGTCTCACGGCGAGGAGCAACCCACCATCCTGACCTTCAGCGAGTCCTTCGCCTGCCCCGACTGCGGTGTCAGCCTCGAAGAGATTGCACCGCGCTCGTTCTCGTTCAACTCGCCCTACGGGGCGTGCAAAGCCTGCGACGGGTTGGGGATGCGTCATGAGTTCGACCCGCAACTCATCGTGCCCGACCCGAACCTCTCGTTGGCGGAGGGGGCGATTGTGCCGTGGCGCAATCGCAACAGCGACTACAAGTGGCAGGCGCTCAACGCGGTGGCGCAGCGGTTCGGCTTCACGCTGCACACCCCTTGGCGGCAACTCAGCGCGGCCCAGCAGCATGTGGTGCTGTATGGGACCGAGGGCGAAACCCTGCGCTTCACGTTCCGCAACTACGAAGGGCGCATCCGCACCGTTGACACCGAGTTCGAGGGCGTCATCCCGTCCCTGCAACGCGAATATCAAGACTACAACGACGAGTGGCGCGAGGTCCTGCAGAAGTTCATGAGCGCCAAGCCCTGCCCCGCCTGCCACGGCGCACGGCTCAAGCCAGAGTCCCTGGCGGTGACGATAAGGCATGAGCGTTTTGCAGAGGGAGGCAGGGGCAAGAAGGAAAATAAGGGGAAAAAGGGAAACGCCAAGAACGGAGCGAACGCCTCCTCTTCCTTCTCCTTCCTGCCCCTGCCTCCCTGCGAATACAACATCGCCGATGTGACGGCTCTCTCCGTCGGTGACGCCCTGCGCTTCTTCGAGACGCTGGAACTGTCCGAGCGGGAGATGATGATCGCGCGGCAGGTGCTTAAGGAGATTCGGGCGCGGTTGAAGTTTCTGGTGGACGTGGGGTTGGACTACCTGACGCTGGACCGCAGCGCGTCCACGCTCGCAGGAGGGGAGGCGCAGCGGATTCGGCTGGCGACGCAGATCGGCTCGGGACTGGTGGGCGTGCTTTACATTCTGGACGAACCCAGCATCGGCTTGCACCAGCGCGACAACGTGCGGCTCCTGCGCACGCTTTGTCACCTGCGCGACCTCGGCAACACCGTCATCGTCGTCGAGCATGACGAGGAGACGATTCGCACCGCCGACTACATCGTCGACATCGGACCGGGCGCGGGGGAGCATGGCGGGCGCGTCGTGGTGGCAGGCACCCTCGAAGATGTCATGAACTGCCCCCACTCCCTCACCGGTGACTACCTGAGCGGACGGCGGCGCATCGCGCCGCGCGAGCGGCGCCGCTCGCCCAATGGACAATACCTCGTCGTCAAAGGCGCCCGCCAGCACAACCTGAAAAACATAGACGTGCAGATTCCTCTGGGGGTCTTCGTCTGCATCACGGGCGTCTCGGGGTCGGGCAAAAGCACCCTCCTGCAGGACATCCTTTACAACCGCCTCGCCAACAAAATTCACGGCGCGGCGACGGTGTGGGGGGCGCACGACGACATCCTGGGCGTGGAGAACGTTGACAAAGTCATCAACATTGACCAGTCACCCATCGGTCGAACGCCGCGCTCCAACCCGGCGACCTACACAGGCACGTTTACGCCCATCCGCGAACTGTTCAGCCGCACCCGCGAAGCCCGCGCCCGGGGCTACAAGCCGGGACGATTCTCGTTCAACGTCAAGGGCGGACGCTGCGAAGCCTGTCAGGGCGACGGTATGATTAAAATCGAGATGCACTTCCTGCCTGACGTCTACGTCCCCTGCGAGGTCTGCAAGGGCAAACGCTACAACCGCGAGACGCTCGAGGTCAAATACAAAGACAAAAACATCGCTGATGTCCTCGACATGACGGTCGAGGAAGCCCTGCACTTCTTTGAGAACATCCCGCCCATTCAGCGCAAGTTGCAGACGCTGTTCGACGTGGGCTTGGGCTACATCAAGTTGGGGCAGCCTGCCACGACCTTGAGCGGTGGTGAAGCCCAGCGCGTCAAACTGGCGGAAGAACTCTCGCGCCGTCCGACGGGGCACACGCTTTACATTTTGGATGAACCGACCACGGGCTTGCACTTTGAAGACGTGCGGCGTTTACTGGATGTGCTGCACCGTTTGACCGATCAAGGCAACACCGTCATCGTCATCGAGCACAACCTTGAAGTTATCAAAACTGCCGATTGGATTATTGACCTCGGCCCCGAAGGCGGCGCGCACGGCGGCTGGGTCATTGCAACCGGCACGCCGGAAGAGGTGGCGCAGAACGAGAGATCTTACACGGGGCAGTTCCTCAAAAAGGTGCTGGCGGTCTGACCCTACCAAACACGGCAAAAGGTTGCGGCTACCCATGGAGGGCAAAACGCCACGGGTGAGCGCGAACTTCCTCCGCTTTCTCTTCGCTGCGCGTGGCTGCCGCAAGAGGAAACATCGCGCCAGAGGGGAAATGAGACGGCGTGCACTTGCTGCCGTATCCCGAGAGCGAAAAAAAACAGGCGCGCTGGAGTGAGACGGCAGCCGGGAAGAAGACAACACGCAACTGGAGGCATAAGGCATGAAAATCACCGACCTGAAATGCGCCGTCATCGGACAGAACCCCGTCGTGCGCATTACGACGGACGAAGGCATCAACGGCTGGGGGGAGGTGGAGTCCAGCAAGTCCTACCTCAAGCCGCACGTTCTGTTCTACAAGCCGTTTCTCATCGGCGAAGACCCCACCAACGTCGAGCGAGTGATGCTCAAAATCCGCCGCTTGGGCAGTTTCAAGCCCTGGGGCAGCGCGGTGAGCGCGATTGAGATGGCGCTGTGGGACATCGCGGGCAAAGCGGCGGGGCTGCCGGTTTACAAACTGTTGGGCGGGAAGGTGCGCGACAAAGTGCGCGTCTACAACGGCGGCGTGCGGTTTCCGATGAGCGGGCATACGCCCGACGATTACGCCGACAACATGGCGAAGATGAAAGCCGCGCCCGAAGGGTTCACCATCATCAAGCAGAGCATCGGCTTCCACAGCCCGATGCCGCGCACCGTTCCCGATTTCTTCTACGGCGAGTTGCAGCGAGGCGGCTTCCACCCGAATCGCGGTCCGCTGACCGAGCGGGGCTTGAAGCATGTCGTCGCCTGCGTGGAGGCGATGAAGAGCGTGCTGGGCGATGAGGTCGGTCTTGCGCTGGACTGCGGGCCGGGCTGGATGGTGCCCGACGCGATTCGGCTGGCGAAGGCGGTGGAGCCGCTGAACGTGATGTGGTTGGAGGACCTCATCACCGGCGATTACGTGCCTTACGTTTTAGCCGACCTCTACCGCGAGGTGACGCGCAGCACCTCGACGCCCATTCACACCGGTGAACAGATTTATCTGCGGCAGAACTTTAAGGACCTCATCGAGAAGCAGGCGGTGCGCGTCATCGGTCCTGACCCCTGCGACGTGGGCGGACTCGCCGAACTCAAGTGGGTGGCGGAATACGCCGACCTGCACAGCATCCTCATCGCGCCGCACGGCATTCTCGACGGGCTCATCGGTCTCGCCGCGCTCGTGCAGGTGTGCGCCACCCTGCCCCAAAACTATATCGCCTTCGAGTATCCCGTCGGGCGGCCGGAGTGGTGGTATGACATTGTGGAGGGTCTGCCTGATCCGATTGTCAAGAACGGTTTCATCGAGGTCTGGGATAAGCCGGGACTGGGGGTGACGCTCAACCCGCGCGCGGCGAAGAAGTATCTCAACGCCGGGGATGAGGATTTCTTCTGAGTCTGCTTTCGATATAGAACAAACGTTTGGCTAAGTTGCACTGTAACAGGCGAGCCACCGACTGTACAGTCTGCCGCCGACATCTGGAAAGGAGGCAGAGCTATGGAGACCTATCGAGTCGAGCACTGGGCGGAGGAGATTAGATTCT
>JANWYM010000242.1 GCA_025055355.1 Abditibacteriales bacterium | reverse complement strand
CCACCGCACCACCACGTCCGCTCGCCCCGACCCCACCGCAAACTCCCGCTCCACCGTCCCCCCGGCGTTGACGACGCGCTGCAAAAACGCCATCAGCATCAAGTGCGGTCCTGCCTCCTGAAACTCAAACCGCTCCAACCACGCCTCACTGTGCCGCCGAAAGAACTTCTGGAACGCCCGCAGCAAACCGCCCATGTCCAACGACCCATCCGTCCGCACATACCACGCCGTCTCTTGGTGAATGCCCGCCTCCATCACCCACGTCAGAGCCCGCGGAATGACCTCCGCGTAGATGGGATTGGCAATCTGGGCAGAACCATTAAACCGAATCAGCCCTAAATCCCGCACATATTCCAAGTCGTCGTTCAGCACCTCAGGCGGCAGCACCTTCCCCGTCAGAATCGGCTCAATAATCCGCTTTACCCTTGGCTCCCGCAACTTGTCTATCAACGAATCCAAGTGACAGTCCCGCCGCTGAATCAGTATCTCCTTCGCCCGCAACACATGCTCCGCCTCAATCTCCCGCGTCGGGTCAGGCACCACCTTCTCCACTAACTGCCGCGCCAAGGCGTTCACCAGCCACGGCTGCCCCCGCGTCAAATCATAGGCTAACGCTATCGCCGCCTCCGTGAACCGCTGCCCCGTCTCGGCGGTGTGCTGGAGGTATAACTCCTTCACCTCCTCCATAGTGAAGTTGCTCAAGGTCAACGACTCGGCTTTGATGTTGAAGGGTGAGGCTGTCCCCAATGAATTCGACTCTGGGCGCACGCGCACCTTGTAGTCCCGCACGTCGCGCAACCCCACCAACGCCACCGCGTGCGGGAAACGCTTCGGGCGCGCCGTGTAACCCGCCCGCAGTTGTCGCAGCACCGAGAGCAAGGTCTCATCCTGAAGGGAGTCAATCTCGTCTATGAAAAGCACGACCCGACGCGGACATGCTTCTGCCCAATCGGTCAGCACGTTAATCAGCGCCTCCTCGGGCGTTGCCGTCGCCGCCGGCAGCGGGGGGCGCAACTCTGGCAATAACTGGTGCTCCGCTTCGCGTTCCAGCGCGCTCAGGATAGTCCTCATCCC
Source organism: Abditibacteriales bacterium (assembly GCA_025055355.1). Taxonomy (GTDB): domain Bacteria; phylum Armatimonadota; class Abditibacteriia; order Abditibacteriales; family JANWYM01; genus JANWYM01. The sequence goes on along the minus strand of JANWYM010000242.1, from coordinate 5,517 downwards.
CCGCGCGACATCCCCACCGGCTACCTGGGCAGTTTCCACGTTTACATACAGTGCCGCGAATTTGCCTTCGGCGTTCAGCCGCTCGCACAAAGACAAAATCAGCGTCGTTTTGCCCGTCTGGCGGGGAGCGTGCAGAACGAAATACTGTCCCATCTCAATGAGGCGTGGTATCTCCCCCGCTCTGCGCTCCGGCGGCAGCATGTAATGCCAGTCCGCCCGGCACGGACCCGCTGTGTTGAAGTATTTCTTCATTGCCTTCCCCTCAAGACCGTCCTTTCTCTGCTTGATATTATGCTGCCCTGTAGAGCAGCCGTCAAGCAAGATGCGACACCTCAAGAGAGTTCAATTGATTGGCAGCGTCACCGTGAACACGCTGCCCCTCCCTACCGCGCTCTCTACCGTCACTTTACCGCCCTGCATCTCGACCAGATGCTTGACGATGGACAGCCCCAGCCCTGTCCCGCCCATCTCCCGCGACCGCGCTTTGTCCACGCGGTAGAAGCGCTCGAAGATGCGCGGCAGATGCTCGTGAGGGATGCCCACGCCGGTGTCGGAGACCGAAAGAACGACATAGGGAAGGGAAGGGGAAGTAGAGGACAGGAAGGGGATGGACGGTATTCCATCGTTTCCCCGGACTTTCCCTGTGACTGTCACACTGCCACCGCTCGGCGTATACTTGATGGCATTGTCCAGCAGGTTGACGAGAATTTGCTGCATGGCGTCGGGGTCGGCGCGGAGGGTGAGATCCTCAGGAACGTCAACGGCGAGGTTGAGTTGCTTGCGTTCCGCATGGGGGCGGAGTTTGTTCAGGACGGTTTCGACGAGTTCCCGCAGGTTGAGGTCCACTTTGCGGGGTTCGCGTTTCCCTGCTTCGATGCGGGCGAGTTCGAGGAGGTCGTCGAGCAGCACGGAGAGGCGCTCGGTCTCTTTGAGCATTGTTTCCAGAAATTGCTGGGCGGCTTCGGGGTCGTCTTTCGCGCCCATGAGGAGCGTCTCCGCCATCGCCCGTAGGGAGGCAACGGGCGTGCGCAGTTCGTGGCTGACGTTGGCAACGAAGTCGCGGCGGATGTTTTCCAGGCGGCGGATCTCCGTCAGGTCATGCAGCACGATGACGGCGCCATGTCCCTGTCTGCCCTCGGTTTCTACCAGCGTTACAAAAACGTTCAGGATGCGCTCTTGGGGACGTTCAACTTTGACCTCAGCCGTTTGCGGCACGCCTTGACCTAACGCCCGCGTTAGCATCGTGCTGAGGTCGTAGTCCATGAAAATGTCCGTCACCGTCCTCCCTAAAGCGCGTTGAGCCGGAAGACCAAAGATGCGCTCCGCAGCGGGATTGAAGAGGACGATGCGTCCACTGACGTCCGTTACGATAATGCCGTCCGCCATGCGCGTCAGCATCGCTTCGGATTTTTCTTTCTCCCGCTGCAACTCCGCCTGCGTTTCCAACAACCGCAGGGACAGGGCGTTCAAGGCAGTGGTCAACTCGCCGATTTCATCTTGGTGGGACAGGTCACCACCGTGTCCTCCTAACCGCTGTGCTGCCTGACGCGCTTCTGCCAACGGAGCCAAAGCGTTGCCCAGCGTCCAGTAGCACAGCAACACGCTGATAACACCGATGATCAGCACGCCTACCATCAGGCGCTCCACTTGAATGCCGATGCGCAGCGCGTAGCCGCTGACGCCAGCGAGCGCAGCAGCGAGGAGAAGAGTAAAGAGGAAAGTGAGACGCCAGCGGAGAGACATGAAGGAATAAAAGATGAGGGATGAGCGATAGGTCTCAAAAGCTACGCAGTGGCTTACAGCGTCTTCCCCATCTCCCATCTCCGAATTTTCAGCACCTCACCGCGTGCCACGCGGCGCATACATGATGACAGCGACGCCCACCAAGCAAATGGCTGCCCCCACCATGTCAAAGCGGTCAGGGGTTTTGCCATCAACTCTCCATCCCCACAGCAGCGACAGCACAATAAACCAGCCGCCGTAGGCAGCGTAGATGCGCCCGAAGTTGAAGTAGGGCTGAAGCGTTGGGATGACACCGTAGAGAGCAAGCACTAAAACCCCCAGCAAACCATAGAGAGCGGTCTTCTTCTCCCGCAGCCACAGCCATACCAGATACCCGCCACCGATTTCGCATAATCCCGCCACAATAAACCACCAGATTGATTGCACGACCTTGACCATGGCCTCTCCCTCTATCAACCGACAAACTTGTAGCCTACGCCCCGCACCGTCACAATTCGCTCCGGCTTGCTGGGGTTGACCTCGATTTTCTCGCGCAGCCAGCGGATGTGCACGTCAACGGTGTGGGTGTCAATGTAAGTGTCCTCCCCCCACACCTGCTCCAACAGCACGTCGCGGGACAGCACGCGCCCGCGATGCCGCAGGAAAGTGGTGAGGAGGTCGAACTCTTTGGGGGAGAGGCTGACGGGTTTGCCGTCCAGTGTGACAGTGTGTTCCGCGAGATTGATGACGAGGTTGCTGCTTACCAGTTCCTCTTCATCCGCCGCTGCCGTGTCCGCCGCACGACGCAGCACGGCTTTGACGCGGGCTATTAACTCGCGCACCGAGAACGGCTTGGTTACGTAATCGTCCGCGCCCAACTCCAAGCCGACGACCTTATCTGTCTCCTCCGCTTTCGCGGTCAGCATGATGATAGGCGTCCTTGCCTCGCGCCGCACTGCGCGGCAGACCGCCAACCCGTCCATCCCCGGCAGCATCAAGTCGAGGATGATGAGGTCCGGTTTCTCCGTCCGCGCCAGTGACAGACCGCTCTCTCCGTCTGTCGCGACCGTCACCGTGAACCCCTCACGTTTGAGGCTGTAAGCGACCGCGTCGGCGATGGGCTTCTCGTCCTCGATAATCAGGATACGCTGCGACATAATGAAGCGAGGGTTGAGGACGTAGAGTTAGGGGTTATCAAACTGAACGCCTGAACCTGTTCGGGACTTCTATCCTCAGCCAGTGGGGGCATCCACAACCCTTAACTTTCAACCCTCAACCCTTCTATCCATTCCTTCACCCGCTTCTCAATCGTGTCCCGCACCTCTCGAAATACCCTCAGCACTTCCTCCCGCGTGCCGGTCGCTTTCGCAGGGTCGGGTAGGTTCCAGTGTTCGACGCGGACATGAGCGGGATAAACGGGACAACTCTCAGCGGCGTCGCCGCAGAGCGTGATAACGAAGTCGACGTCCTTGGGCACGGCGCCCAGTCCCTTCGCGGTGTGCGCGGAGATGTCCACGCCTTTTTCGCGCATAACCTCAATAGCGGTCGGATTCACCGTCGTCGGGTGCGTGCCTGCGCTGTAAACTTCCACCTTGTCGCTGCCAAAGTGACGCGCGAAGCCTTCCGCCATCTGGCTGCGGCAACTGTTGGCGGTGCAAAGGAAGAGAATCCGAGGATGGGAGCGCATAGTCAAGGAAATTAGGAAATTGGGGAATTGGGGAATTGGGATGCCCATTGACGACGTTGGGAGATGATTGTGTTGAGCCAACGGAGCCCAGCGTTAGTTTGATTGATGTAACGCTCGGCTTGTTCAGAAGTCAGCAGACGGCGGGCGCGGGCGCGCTGCAGCCAGCGGCGCATTTCCTTGAGAGAACCGCGAGCAATATAACAAAAATGAAGTTTATCCTTGAAGGAATACCGTCCATCGCCTTCCACCAGACTGGCGCCTACTGAATCCACCGCGCGAATCAGTTGTTTGCCCACGGTATCCTGGGCAAGCGAATGCCATGTCAGCACGATATCCCAAATCTCATCAGACAGCCTCTCCAACTGCTCAAACATCTCGAAGTCTTCAATAGACTGCCATCCCTCACGCTCCGCCATCATCATCCCCCTGCCACACAATTTTCCAATTTCAGTAAGTTCCAATTCCCGTCATGGCGAGCGCCGCGAAGCCATCCCCCCGCCCCCGATTGCTTCGTCGCTGCACTCCTTGCAATGGCGTTGGAACTTACTGAATTCCCCAATTTCCCAATTCCCCAATTTCCCAATTTCCCAATTTCCCAACTTCCTAACTTCCCTCCTTGTGCATCCTCGCCCAATGTTTGAGTTCTCCGGTCTCCATGTAATAGACCCGCTCGGCGACATTGGTGGCGTGGTCGGCGACGCGCTCCAGGCGGCGGGCGACGAGGATGAGATACGCCCCCTGCCGCGCGATCTGCGCGTTTCTTTCGATGCCGTGCACGATGTCGTTAAAGACCCGCTCATAAACGGCGTCCACTTCGTCATCGTCGCGGCAGACTTGCAGGGCGCGTTCGATGTCGCGGTCCACAAACGCCTGCACCGCGTTGCGAATCATCGTCGTCGCCAGCCGCGCCAGCAGCGGGATGTCCTCCAGCGGCTTGAAGTAGGGCTCTCCCGCCAGCGGCTTCACGATCTCGGCGATGTCAGCGGCGTAGTCACCGATGCGCTCCAAATCGGTAATGACCTTCAGCGCGGTGGCGATCGTGCGCAGGTCGCGGCTCATCGGCTGCTGCAACGCCAGCAGGCGCATACTGCTGGTCTCGATGGCAATGTCCATCGCGTCGGCGGTGTCGTCCATGCGGATGACCTCTTCAGCAAGTGCCACGTCCTGTCGCACCAGCGCGTCCATCGCCTTGTCCAGCATCTCCACGACGAAACTCCCCATGTGCACCACGTCGTCGTGCAGTTGTCTCAGTTGTTCGTCAAAGGATTGTCTCATTGTATCCAATTATACCATCTCCTACCCAAACCGTCCACGCACAAACCCATCGGTGCGCGCGTCCCGGGGGCGCTCGAAGATGTCCACCGTCGCTCCTATCTCAATCAACTCGCCGTCAAGGAAGAACCCCGTGCGGTCGGCGATGCGGGAGGCTTGGAACATGTTGTGCGTCACCAGGACGATCGCCAGCCGCTGCTTGAGTTGCAGGAGCAACTCCTCAATGCGGAAGGTGGAAATCGGATCGAGCGCGGAACACGGCTCGTCGAGGAGAATGACTTCGGGGTCAACCGCCAGGCAGCGCGCAATGCACAACCGCTGCTGCTGTCCCCCCGACAGATCCATCGCCGACTGGCGCAGTTTATCTTTTACCTCGTCCCACAGCGCGGCGGCACGCAAACTCTGCTCCACAATATCGGGCAGTTCCCGTTTGGGAACACCGTGCAGACGCGGACCGTAAGCGATGTTGTCAAACACCGACATCGGAAACGGGTTGGGTTTCTGGAACACCATCCCGACGCGCTTGCGCAGTTCGACGACATCAACATTTTTATCGTAGATGTCCACGCCGTCCATCCAGACCTTGCCCTCTACGCGCGCGGTGCGGATGAGGTCGTTCATGCGGTTGAGACAGCGCAGAAACGATGACTTACCACAACCCGATGGTCCGATGAGGGCAGTAATTTCGTGGTCATTAATCTCTACGGATACATCTCTCAGCGCGCGCATCCGTTCGTAATAAAGGTTCAGGTCGCGCACGATGATTTTTGCCGACGGAGGATGGGGCGTTGTCCGACTTGCGTCTTGGGTCTTGCGTGTTTCTACCATTGTAGTCT
>JANWYM010000241.1 GCA_025055355.1 Abditibacteriales bacterium | reverse complement strand
TGGCTTGCTTGGCTCGCGCCTGGCGCACGAACAAGGCGGGAGGAAAGCGCAGCCGCAGGTTGGGGACGCGGACGAAAATCCACGCCCCGTGCCCGCTCGGCCAGTCGTCGCGCACGGCGATGGACTGTCCCACTAACTCTGGCGCGAACTCCACCAGCCCCAAAAACGCCGGGTCGAAGACGAGGCGGTAGTTGTTGATACGGGGGTCGAAAATCCAGGCGTAAGGGTCCACTAAGAGCACGTTCGGGTTCACGGCGCCGCCCGCTTGTGAGAGTGCGCCTACGTCCGTCCCACCGCGCAGGACGCGAATGCGGTTGAGGTCCCAGCGCAGGGCGAACAGGGTGGGGTTGCCTGCCGCCACCCAACCTGCCGTGGGACGGGACAGGTCAACCTCCGCGGGCTGGTTTGGGTCGGGTGCCGCGCTCGTCGTGATGTCCACCGTGCGAGCCGAATCGGTCTGAATCCAATAGCCCCTGCCCCGCAGGAGGTTGAACGGACGATGGGTGAGGTCCACCTGCCTCGGAGTATAAAAGACGTAATCACCCGCTCCACCACGCAAACTGGTGTCCCACTCCGCCAACTTCACCTGCTCGGCGGGGATGTTAAACAATGTCGGCGGGGGAATGTTGGAAACATCAAACGGGATGGAGAAGAAGGAGACACCCGCCGCGAGGTGAAACCGCTGCACGCCGATAACGTCCACCGTGACCGTGAAGGAGCGCCCGCCGAGCGTGGTCGTGAGGGTCACCGTGTTGACACCGAGCGGGACGTTGGAGAGAGTGGCTTGCGCACTGCCGGTGTTGTCAGTGACCACCGAGGTCACGCTCAGCGTCCCGCCCCCGCTGGTGACCTGCAGGCTCACGCGCGCCCCGGCGATGGGGTTGCCCGCTGTGTCGTCCGTGCGAATGCGAAGGGTTGCTGTTCCTCCCACTTCCACCGTGCTTGGCTCCGCGCTGCCCGATAGGCGCGGCTCAGCAGTGGGCGGCGACACAAACCCGACCTCCACGGGAGCGGAGAACTCGGAGGTGTTGCCTGCACTGTCGGTCGCTGTCGCCGTGATGAAGGAGGTGTCAGGGACCGTCAGAGTCAAAGTCACCGACCAATTGCCGCTGCTGTCAGGCGTTGCGCTGCCGAGGAAGGTCTCCCCTTCGCGGCGCAGCGGCTCCGCGCGCGAGGCACGGCTGGTGGCAAAGATTTCCACTACCGTTGTCTGCGGGTTGGGTGTGTCCAGGCTCCCCTCTACTGTGAGGCTGCCGCCCAGAGCGCGGGTGATGACGGGCGTGTTCATGAGGTTGTTCGGTCCGCTGTCGCCGTCGCCGGGGTCGTTGGCGGTGACGCCGCTGGCGTCCTCGATGCCGCCGACGAGGTTGATGCCGATGCCCCCATTAGCGACTGTGCGGTTGCGCGTGATGCGGTTATTGACCGTTGCTGCCCCTTCGAGGCGCACCCCATCGCGCCCGTTGAAGGCGATGAGGTTGCCTTCGGTTGCCGCCGCGCCGCCGATGGTGTTGTCCGCCGCGCCGTCACTGACGAGGATGCCATCGCTATTGTTCGGCACGGGCGCGCCGCCAGCGGCGTTGGCGCCGATGATGTTTCCGACCACGTGGTTACCATTCGCCCCCGCCCCGACGATTTCAACGCCGGCGCCTGTGTTGCCGGAGATGACATTCCCCGCCCCTGTCGCCGTCCCACCGACGGTGTTGCTGTTCGCGCTCAAGGCGATGACCACCCCGCGTCTGTTCGGAAGCGCTGCGTCCCCGCCCGCCGTCGTGCCGATGCGGTTGCCCGCCACGACGTTGTTAGTTGCCGCCGCCCCGACGATGCGCACCCCAGCCCCCCGATTGCCCGACAGCACGTTACCCGCGCTGGGCGCTCCCACCTCGTTGTTCGCGCTGGCGTTGATGAACACGCCCTCACCGCCGTTGGGGAGAGCCGCACTGCCGCCCCGCGTGGTACCGATGTAGTTGTTCAAGACCCGATGGTTGCCCCCACCCTCCAGGCTGACCCCGCTGGCGCCGTTGCCCGCAATCAGGTTGCGACGGGCGGGGTCCGTCCCACCGACGGTGTTGCGGGCACAGTTGAAAAGGCGCACGCCGTGCGCACCGTTGCCCACCGCGCTCCCGCCCCCCGCGTCCGTCCCGATGTAGCAACCGATGATGGTGTTATCCGTCGCGGCGCCGCCCACAATGGCAATGCCGTGACCGCTAAAGCCGTTGATGACGAGGGCACGCACGACGTTCCGCGCCGACGTGATAGTGAGACCGTCCGTGCCAGCGCTTGCCCCGTTTAGGACGATCTCCGGACCGTTGGGGTTGGTATCGCCCGTGAAGGCGGTCTGCGTGCTGCCATCCAAGGTGGTATCGCTGTCCGTCAACGGCGGGAGAGCCGCCAGCGGACGAAAGACAAACACCTGCCCGTTGAAGCCGGGGTCGGTGACGGGGACGCGGAACTCAATCGTATCAGGGCCGGTATGGTTGTTGGCGAAGACCAGCGCCGCCCGCAAACTTCCCGGCAGCGGGTTCAGGTTGTCCCCGTTATCGGCGGTAGTGCTGACGACGTTTTCGGGGGCAGCCACCCCGGTTGAACCGACGCAGACGTTGGACACCCCATCGTCCACGATGAAGTTTCCGGCGGCGTCGCGCACTGCCACCACGCGCACGCGGAAAGTGGTATTGGAGGGGACGGTGATGTTGCTGATGATGGTGGTGTTCGTTGTCGTATCGTGGATCACGACGGCGGTTGCGAGGTCGAGCGGCACAGCGGCGGTCGCGGGGATGCGCACATCATAGACGAACGACTGCGTGACATCGCCGAGGGTCATCGGCTCGGAGAAAGTCACCGAGATGCTCGTCGCCGTCGCCTCGCAGGCGATCAGGCGGGGGGGGATACCGTCGCGGACCGTGCCGATGCAGACGTTGGACACCCCGTCGGGCGGCAGGGGCGCGCCACTGCTGGAGTGAAGGTTGGTGACGGTGACTTTGAAGGTATCGCCCACGTTGAGGTTCAACCGGCTCAGGGTGACCGTTTGCGTGGCATTGTCGTAATCAAAGGCGACACCGCTCAGGTCCAGCGGCGTCGCGGCGTCCTGGGGGACGCGCACTTCATAGCGAGCGGGGTCAACCGCTTCGGCGGCATTGAGGGTAGAGGTGAACCGCAGACGGATGAGGTCGACCGCGCCCGCGCCGAGGTCAAGCCCGATGCAGTCAGCGATGCGAAACTCAATGACGCGCAGAGTCCCGCTGGAGACCACGCTGGGGATGAGCGCCCCGAACCGAGCGTGCAAGCGGGCGGCGGCGAGCGTCAGCGGCGTGATTTGCCCGATAGGGGCGGTGTCCTTGAGACGCAGGTTGAAGAACAACAGCGCGCCGCTGCCGGCGGGGATGGCGTCCGCCGAGGCGAGGGTGACCTGCGCGCGTCCGGTGGCGTTGTCGGCGTTGACCTGGAAGGTGAAGCCGCTGGTCAGAGGCGACAGTTGCACCGGGTTCACCGCGTCAATTTCCAGCAGGTCGTTGTCGAAGCGGAAGTCCACGTCCAGCCCTGCCACGTGGGCGGCGTTGTTGACGAGGACGGGCACGAACACCTGACTGCCCGGCGCTAACTCCATGTTGGGCGTGCTGAGGACGCGGTCGGGGGCGATGCGCAGGAGACCGCTGAGGGTGGTGCTGGGGATGAACGCGCCCCCTTGGTCGCGCAGCACGACGCGGGTGAGGTTGAGTGGACTCGTCGCCGTGGTCGGCGCGGTGGGGTTGACGAGCATGATGAGGCGCAGGAGCGTGCCGCCGCCCCCCGCGATGCCCTGCCCCCGCGAGAGGGCGAGGTGGACGACGCCGCGCACGTTGTCGGCGTTGCCGATGACGGTGGCGTCGGGGGCGAGCGGACCGGCTTCGGCGGGGCTGGCGGGGTTGAGCACCTGCACCACGGTTGGGTCGAAGGTGAGGGTGATGTCCGCGCCCGCCACCCCGGTGGCATCGTCAATGTTGATCGGCACCGCCGTCGGCAACGTGGCGGAGGCGTCCACCGTCGGCACCGACACGCGCCGCCCCCCGCTGGTGGTCAATACTCCGTCGGTCGTCGCCGTGGGCAGGAGATTGCCGTCGCGGTCGCGCAAGGTGGCGGCTTGAAAGTTCAGCGGGCTTGTGCGTCCGAGCGCGGCGTCGGGGCGGACGAGGACGTCCACGCGCAGCAGCGTGCCGGCGCCCCCGCCCAGCGGCACGGCGCTCGCGAGGCTGAGCCGCACCTCGCCGCGCGCGTTGTCGGCGCGCCCGGTGGCGGTGAAGCCGGGTGGGAGTGAGGCGGGGTCAACGGGGGCTTCGGGGCGCACGACCTGCAGCACCGTCGGATCGAAGGCGAAGGTGAAGTCACCACCTGCCACGCCATCGTGGTTGTCCACGTTGAGCGGCACCTGCGCCAATGCTCCCGGCACACCGCTGAGGTTGGTCGGGATGCTGACGCGACGCGGCGTGACCGCCTGCACGGTGAAAGTCCCACTCCTGAGGCTGCTGGGGATGAGGACGCCATCTTGGTCGCGCAGCACCGCGCCGACCAACGTAAGCGGGCTGGTCGCACCGGCGCCGACGCCGGTTTTGACTTGGAAAGGGATGATCACCAGCGTGCCGCCCCCCGCACCCAACGGGGTGTCACTGGCGAGGCTGAGTTGCATCTGCCCGGCGGTGTTGTCCGCCCGCCCGCTCACCGTGAAACCCACCGTGAGCGCGGTGGTCTGCGCCGGGTTGCCCGGATGCACCGCTTGTAGAATAGCGGGGTTGTAGCGCAGCACGAGGTCAATACCAGTCAGCCCATTACCTTCGTCTATGACGACGCCGATGTTGACGATGCTGCCAGACGGGCTGGTCGCGTCAGGCACGCTCACCAACCGTCCCGCCGCGACGGTGAAGCGTCCGTTCTGCGACACGAGCGGCAGGCGGTTGCCCCTCGCGTCAAACAAAGTGGCTTGCGTAAAGTTGAGGTTGGTGACCGCGCCCGGTGCCGCCGTGAGCAACACTCGAAACTCCACCGTCAGCAGCGCACCACTGCCGCTCAGAATCCCGCTGTCGTGGGCGAAGGCAATCTCGAGCCGCCCCGTTTCGTTGTCGGCGCGCCCCGTGACGTTGAACCCCGCCGTGAGAGCGGTCGTGCGGGCGGGGTCGTTGGGCGTAAGCGACTGGAGAATTGCCGGGTCGTAGGTGAAGGCAAGGTTGCCGCCCGCGACGCCGCTGGCGTCGTTGATGTTAATGGCTACTGTGACTCTTCCACCCGCCGCTGCCGAAAGGGTCGGTAGGCTCAGTTGCCGTGTGGGAGTGGCGACGGTCAGCCTGCCGTTGGTGGGCGTGGAGGCGAACGGCTCGCCGCCTCGGTCGCGCACTACTGCCACGAGAAGGTTCAAGTCGCTGAACTGCCCGGGGCTGGCGGTGGGGCTGAGGCGGAAGGTGACGGTCAATAGCGCGCCGCTGCCGCTGGTAATCGGTGCGGCACCAGAGAGAGAGACTTGCACCCTGCCCGCCCTGTTGTCCGCGCTGCCGCTGACGCTGAAACCCATTGTGAGCGGGGTGGTCCGGGCGGGGTTGCCGGGGCGCACGACTTGCGCGATGGCAGGGTTGTAGGCGATCGTGAAATCTCCCCCTGCGACGCCGGCGGCGTTGTCAATGTTGATGGGCACATCAACCTCCGCGCCCGCTAATCCGCTCAGCGCAGGAATGGTGATTCGCCTGCCGGCGGCGACGGTGAAGACGCCGTTCTGCGTCGCCGCTGCGATGCGGTTGCCCTGGGCGTCGCGCAGGATGGCTTGAGTGAAGTTGAGCGGGCTCTGCATGTTGAAGGTGGCATTGCGGTTGACCTGAAACTCAACCTCCACCAGTGCCCCGCTGCCTGCGGCGAGGGCGGTGTTGCTCGCCAAGGCGATTTGCACCGTGCCGGTGGCGTTGTCGGCGCGCCCCGTGACGTTGAAGCCCGCCGTGAGTGGGGTCAAGTCCGCCGGGCTTTGCGGGCGCGTCGCTTGCAAAATCGCTGGGTTGAAGGTGAAGGCGAAGTCACCGCCGGCGATGCCGCTGGCGTCGTTGGTGTTGATGGTGATTTTGACCTTGTCGCCCGCCGGCACGGAGGCGTTGGGGATGCTCAGACGGCGTGCGGGTGTAGCGACGGTGAAGAAGCCGTTGCTCAGGGTAGGGGCGGGGCTGAGCGGGTTGCCCCGGGCGTCACGCAGGACGACGTTGCTCAACGTCAGCGCCGCCCCCGCGCCGATGGGGGCATCGGGGCGGACGCGGAACTCGACCTCCGCGAACGCGCCGCTGCCGCTGGCGATCGCCGCGCTGCCCACCAGCGTCACGCGCACGCGCCCGGCGGTGTTGTCCGCGCTCCCGCCCACCGTGAAGCCACTGGTGAGCGCAGTGGGGCGCGCCGGGTCGCCAGGACGCACCACCTGCAAGTGCGCCGGGTTGAACGACAAGGTGAACTCAAATCCCGCCACCCCCGTCGCATCGCTGATGTTGACCGGCACAAAGAACGTCGCCCCCGGCTCTCGCGCGAGGGTCGGCACACTGAGCGTGCGCGCCCCCTGCGCCAACGAGAGCATCACGACACCACAACAGCAAAGTATC
>JANWYM010000240.1 GCA_025055355.1 Abditibacteriales bacterium | reverse complement strand
CACCCGACGCGGCGATGGTCGCATGCCTCGCCCTCGTAGATGCGGGAGCGATTGCCGGGCCGGTGTTGACGCGCGCGCTCCGTCATCCCTCAGCGGACGTGCGCGCCCGCGCAGCGATGGCGTTGGGACGCGCACGGATCCGCAACGCGCTCGAGGCGCTGATCGAAGCCGCCCATGACCCGGACCCCTCCGTGCGCCTTGAAGCCCTCGTTGCCTTAGCCGCTCTCAAAGAGGACCGCGCTGTGCCGATCCTCGCCTGCGCCCTGCAAGACCCCGATGACGCGGTGCGTCAATCCATCCCCATCTTCTTAGGCGAAATCGGCACCCCCCGCGCCATCGAAGCCCTGCGGGCAGCCGCCCGTTCCGCCGATGACGCCGTGCGCTGGAACGCGGAGTGGCAACTGAAGGAGATAGGATTGGATGTATGAACACCGCTGCGTAGGCGGGGCGTCATGCCCCCCGACGGACGGCGCCGCTGGGTTGTGTATCCCCGCCCGTTCTGTTATAATGCAGAGTTACTATGCGAATCTATCCCTTCATTCTCATCTTTTGTGTTGGAGGACTTCTCATGGGTGCGCGGACATCGCCGTCGCAGTCAAGGGCGGCTCCGTTCTACGAGGCGGAACTCATCTTCCCACCAGAGCATTGGCACAATCACGGCTCCTGCATCGTCGAGTGCCCCAACGGCGACTTGCTCGTGTGTTGGTATAACGGCTCAGGCGAGCGGCGCGCGGACGACGTGAAAGTCGAAGGCGCGCGGAAGAGGAAGGGCGCGAAGCGGTGGGGTCCGCGCTTCCTCATGGCGGATACCCCCGGCTTCCCCGACACGAACCCCTGCATGGTCATTGACCCGCGCGGGCGGCTGTGGTTGATATGGCAAGCTATCATCGCCAACGAGTGGCACACCGCCTTGTGTCGCTACAAAATCTCCTCATCTTATCAGGGCAGCGGCGCGCCGCAATGGGATACCAGCGAGGTGCTGATCCTCAAGCCCGGTCCAGAGTTCGCCGACATCGTGGCGAAGCATTGCGACGTGGACGAAGCCAACATCAGCAAACTCCCCCCGGAGTTCCGAGCGCGCGCGCCTGCCTACCTCGCCGAGCGACGCAAGAACGCCGCCGACAAATACTTCAGCCGCATGGGGTGGATGACGCGGGCGCACCCGTTCGTGCTGGACGGCAAGCGACTGATTGTGCCACTCTACTCCGACGGCTTCGATTTTTCCATCATGGCTATCACCGACGACTGGGGCGCGACCTGGACGGCGAGCCAGCCGCTGGTGAGTCTGGGGGGCGTGCAGCCCAGCCTCGTCAGGAAAAAAGACGGCACCCTCGTCGCCTACATGCGCGACAACGGACCGCCCCCGAAGCGGCTGCTGATGAGCACCTCCCCAGACAACGGCATGACGTGGTCGCCTGTGGTGGACACGGACATCCCCAACCCCGGCTCCGGGGCGGAGGTGCTGAGGCTGCGCAACGGTCACTGGGCGCTGGTCTACAATGACACCGAACGCGGGCGGCACAGCCTCGCCATCTCGATTTCCGATGACGAGGGCAAAACCTGGAAGTGGACACGCCACCTCGAATACGGCGACCCCAACTCCCCGGATACCTCGCACGCGAGTTATCCCTCCATCATTCAGGCGAAGGACGGCACCCTGCATGTGAGCTACTCTTACACTCTCAACGGCAGAAACGTCAAAACCGATGCGCAAGGACGCCCGATGCGCTCGTGCATCAAATACGCCCACTTCAACGAGGAGTGGGTGAGGCAAGGCGATGGAGGCTCTTAGCAACTATCTCAAAACCCCTTGGCCTACAACCTCCTCGTTTGCGACCTTCTGCTCCGCTCAAGGGGACAGTTTTGCAACACACTCTTAGCAGGAGAAAACGTCGGGATTGAAATTGATGGCGATCCAGGGGGGACGGGTGGGAACGCGCCGCCTTCACCAGGGCAAAAAAGCAGCGGGGAGGTAGCCTTACTGTCTCGCCGGAGAACGCCATATATTTCGTGCCCTACGTTACGCCGCCACCAATTGCAGCGCAGGTTTCGGCAGGCGGTATCCGTGCTTCTGCGCGAACCAAGCGATGGTGCGTCTCATGCCCTCTTCAAAATCAATCTCCGCCCGCCAGCCGAGTTCACGCAGGGCTTTGGCGCCGGAGACTTCTTTGCCGCCGTAGTCGCCGGGGCGAGCGGGGTGATACTCGATGGGAATGTTGCCCCCCATGAGTCGGTTGATGGTCTCGGCGAGTTCGCGCACGGTGATGCGGCGTTTGCCTTTGAGGTTGTAAATCTGATTCTGCGCCACGTCGTTCATCACCAACACGTGGGCCCGGGCGAGGTCTTCCACGTAAACGAAGTTGCGGTGCTGGCTGCCGTCGCCGATGATGGTCAACGGCTCACCGTTGAAGGCTTTGTGCAGAAACGTCGGAATCACCGTCGCTTCGCGCAGGCGGGGGCCGTAGGGGATGTCGTAGCGGAGGATGGTAAACGGCTGCCGGTAAAGTTGCCAGTAGTCCTGACACAGCAGTTCGCTGGCGATTTTACTGGAGGTGTAAATGTGCCCTGCGCCGGGCATGTAGAACGGGCTGTCTTCATGGACGAATTCCTCGCGGCAGCCGGAGTAGACCCAGACCGTGCTGGCGAGCACGACACGCCGCGCCTTGTGCCGCCGCGCCGCCTCGAGAACGTTCGCCGTCCCGCGCACGTTGAGTTCCACCGTGTAAACCGGATGCTCAAACGCCTCGTTGACGTTGGACACGGCAGCGAGATGATAGATGAACTCGCAGCCCTCAGTCGCCGACAGCAGCGCGGCGAAGTCAATGACGTCCGCCTTCGCATAATCTACGTCCTCGCGGTGCGGCTTGGCGAGCAGGTCAATGACGACAACCTCATGCCCAGCGGCTTTCAAGTAGTCCACCACATGCGAACCAATAAATCCCGAACCCCCGGTGACGGCAACGCGCATAACGACCTCCGATGACCAAGTGACCAAGTGACCAGTAACCAGTGACCAGTGAGTAGTAGCCAGGGATCAATAGCCAGTTGTTACTGGTCACTGGCTACTGGCTACTGCCTCCAACAAGGCATCTACCACGTATGCGGCTTCTTTTACCGTCATGCGCGCAGAAATCGGCAGGCAGATGTGCCGGCGGCAGATGTCTTCAGCGACGGGGAACGGGGAACCGCCCCCCGCCCCTCCTTGGTAAGGAGGGGAGTGACGAGAACCCCCCTCCTTACCAAGGAGGGGCGGGGGGAGGCCGCAGAGTTGTTGAAATACCGGTTGCTGATGACAGGGCAACTCATACACTTCGCCGCTGAGCCCAACGCCGTATCGTTCGCGCAGCGTTTGCTTGAGCGCGGCGCGGTTGATGTGAGGGGCAAGGAGACAGATATATTTGTAATAGTTGCTGCGGCAGTTGACGGGGATGGGCAGTGGGGTGACGCCCGGCAGGTCGCGCAGTCGCTCATCGTAAAAGCGGGCAATTGCGCGCCGCGCGGCGATGAACTCATCCAGTCGCTTCAACTGCGATAACCCGATGATGGCGTGCGGCTCGCTCAGACGCCAGTTGTAGCCGAGGCGGGTGTGAACGTTGGTGGTGAAACTCGCCTTGCCCTGGTCGCGGTAGAGCAGCGCCTCGTCGCGTATATGCTTCAAGTCCGTGACAATCATGCCGCCTTCCGCTGCCGTGATGACCTTCGTGGGATAAAAGGAAAACGACGCGGCGTCACCGAACGTGCCGGCGGGCTGGCCGTTGAGCGCGCTGCCGTGCGCGTGGGCAGCGTCCTCGAACACGAACAGTCCGCGCTCGTGGCACCAGTCGCAGATGTCGGTCAGGCGGGGTGTGATGATGCCCGCGATGTGAACGACGATGACGCCCACAGTGTTCGGGGTGACAGCGCGCCGCAGGGCGTCGAAGTCCATCGCAAAGGTATCGGGGTCAACGTCCACGAAGCGGACGTTGCCGCCCGCGTGCAGCACAGCGGCGGGCGTGGCGAAGAAAGTGTTAGTTGGGACGAGGACATCCTTGCCCTCGACCCCTAAAACGCGCATCGCGATTTCGATGGCGCTGGTGCCGCTGTTGACAGCGACTGCGTAGCGCGAACCGACGCGGCGACAAAACTGCTCTTCTAACTCGCGTCCATACTTGCCCAGCGTCAACTGCCCTGTTGACAGCACTTCGTCCATCCGTGATAAGATTTCCTGACGGTCCGTGTCCGCGAAGTAAACTTGGGCTGGTGGCACGCGCATCCTGACGGTCCTCTCCGTGCGCCGGTTCCTTGCGTCCATAGGCACCACGCCAGTTATCGGCAGGACGCGGCAAGAATTTAAGAGTGTTTCAGTGTTCATGGACTATTGACCATTGACCCTCGGGTTTTTTCTGATAAAATACCTGTCGGTTGTCCCCGCCGCGCTGAGGCGGCAGACGGGGAGAAGAGGAACACGATGACGATCAAAGCAAGGCATCACATCCTCACGCCGGCGTGCTTCGATGACCTCGTGGGGCAGATGGCGTCGCAGAAGGCAGCGCGTCCGTTCACACTGGACCTGAGCGAGGTGACGTTTGTGGACCCCTTCGGTCTCGTCGGCACCACCCTGCTGCTTTGGAACCTCCCGCCTGACCTGTTACCTGCCCGCATTGTGCTGCCGACGGCGAAGCAGGGGGACTACAACCTGCTGCCCTATCTCTACCGCATCGGATTCTTCGACGCCGTGCAAGCGGCGGCGATGTTCGAGGGCGAGTGGGAGCACCTCAAATCGTATCAACGTTGGGACCGCAACCTGCTACTGGAGATGACCCGCGTGCGCACGGTGGATGACATCAACGCTATCATGGACAAAACCGCGAGCATCCTTGAGGACCTCGGTTACTCCGCCGTAGGCGCGACGCAGTTTTGCGAGGTCATCTCGGAACTGTGCAGCAACATCGTGCTGCACAGCCACGCGGAGCGGGACGGATTGGTGGTGATTCAAGCCTATCAACGGCGCAACGGCGAACGCTTCGTCGTGCTGGCGATTGGCGACGCGGGCATCGGCATTCGTCGCTCGCTGGCGATGAACCCGCGCCACGGCAAGGCGCTGGAGTCCGACACCCTGGCTATTTTTCGCGCCCTGCAGCCGGGTGTGTCGCGGCTGGAAGAAGCAGGACACGGCGGCGGGTTGACGCGCGTGCTGCAAATTGTGCTGCGCTACACGGGACGGCTGGACATCCGCTCTGGCGCGGGGCACGTTTACATCAAAGGCGAGGACCGACGTGGTCACAAGTTCCACGTCGCGCCGTTTCCTGGCACGCAGATTCGCATTGCCCTGCCGGAACAGCGGTTGGTCAGAAGGTAGAGGCGTTATTTCTAAGGGAATCTCTCATGCTGATCCATCGGCACCACGCCGCATGAGAATCGTCCTCGTCGCCCTCGTCTCGTCGTCGTCGTTTTTGCGGTGCGAAGGCGAGGACGACGAGGACGACGACGATGTTCGAGGGAGATATTATGCCCCATCTCTACGGCAATCATTACGCGGTGGACGCGCTGCGGCGGCGCGTGGGTGACATGGCGCAAATCGCGGGGGTTCGTTCGGCGACCCTGAACGATGGTAACGAGGCGGGCGTGAGAATTTTGGAGTTTAAGACGGGTGGCGGACTGCGCTTCACCGTGCTACCCGACCGAGGCATGGACATCGCCGACGCGGAGTTTAACGGCGTGCCGCTGGCGTGGTGTTCCTCAACGGGCATCACCCATCCCGCGTTCTACGAGTCGCACGGCTTGGGCTGGCTGCGGACGTTTTACGGCGGGCTGTTGGTGACGTGCGGGCTGATGAACGTCGGCGTGGCGGCGGAGGATAACGGCGAATCCTTCGGCATCCACGGACGCGCGGCAAATATCCCTGCGAAGAACGTGCGCTATGACGCCGAGTGGCGCGGCGAGGATTACGTGCTGTGGGCGAAGGGCAAGGTCCGCGAGACGCGGGTGTTCGGCGAGAACGTCTTGCTGACGCGCACTGTCACGACGCGCTTGGGCAGTTGCACCATTGAGATTGAGGACGTGATCGAAAACTGTGGTTTTCAGGACACGCCGTTCATGATACTGTACCACATCAACGCGGGCTTCCCCGTGCTGGACGAGACGTCGGAACTGCTCATCCACTCCAAAATCACCCCCCGCGACGCAGCGGCACGCCGAGGTCTCAAAGTTGCCCGACGCGGCGCGCCACCGACGCCCCATTTTCAAGAGCAGGTTTACCACCATCAGGTCACACCCGACGCCGACGGCTGGGCAACTGTCGCGCTGGTCAATCGCGCCTTCAACAATGGGCAGGGCATCGGCCTGCAAATCCGCTATCGTCCCGATGAACTGCCGCACTTCTGGCAGTGGCGCATGGTAGGCGAGGGCACTTACGTGATGGGGTTAGAGCCAGCCAACTGCAGTGTGCTGGGGCGCGCCGAGGAGCGCCGGCGGAAGCGGTTGCCCATGCTCAAGGCGGGGGAGATGAAGGTGCATCATCTCAGCCTGAGGGTCGTGACAGCCCAAGAGGCGTAAGCATGCCGACCTGAGCGGCATGCCCAAGGTCTCAACGATTGAGGAGGGGAGGAGAGAACAGATGACT